>NZ_MXQD01000012.1:0-267011 GCF_002165585.1 Paenibacillus sp. MY03
TTCAAAAGCAGTATAACAGAAATCTACGACTTTCAAAACGGTCTTGACAAGGTATTAGCTGGTTTTACTTTTTAATATAACGTTTTCGCAAACTTTCGATCAGCGAGTGCGCAGGTGCGCCACTTCTTCGGACTGCTGTTCATTGTATAAATGCATTACATATTATAGATTTGTATTATTTTTGTCCCAAGCTCCCCTGGATACAATAAGAGCATCACAGATAAAGACGCAACAACGAGGGAGAGTTAATTATGACGAATGCCATGAAAATATCAAAGCGCAATAAGTTGGTCGACGGACTATGGGGATACGCATTCATATCGCCTTGGCTAATCGGGTTGTTTCTGTTGACGCTTATTCCAATGGGACAATCGCTATATTTTTCGTTAACGAATTATCATTTGCTTGAGAGTCCTCAGTTCTCCGGCCTTGGGAACTACAAAGAAATCTTTATGAATGACCAAACATTTACACAAGCATTAAAGGTAACCTTTCTTTATGTATTTGTATCGGTTCCGCTGAAGCTGGCGTTTGCGTTGGGCGTGGCGATGCTTTTATACAAATCGATCAAAGGGATGTCGATATTCCGCGCTGTCTATTATTTGCCATCCTTAATAGGCGGCAGTGTGGCTATAGCAGCGATTTGGCGTAATTTGTTCGGATACGACGGATTGGTCAACAAGCTGCTTGGCACGTTTGGAATACCTACGACGGATTTCATTAATATGCCTAACACTTCTTTATCTACACTTATTGTTTTGTCGGTCTGGCAATTCGGTTCATCCATGGTTATTTTTTTAGCGGGTTTAAAACAAATTCCGAAGGATTTATACGAAGCAGCTGCGGTTGACGGTGCCTCTAAGACTCGTATCTTTTTCAAAATGACGCTGCCGATGCTGACACCGATTATTTTGTTCAATACGGTTATGCAAACGATCAATAGCTTTCAAATGTTTACGCAGGCATTTGTTATTACAAAGGGCGGACCCATTGATTCGACTTTAGTTTATGCCTTGTATTTGTATCAAAAAGCGTTTGTATTTTTCGATATGGGTTATGCCAGCGCGCTTGCATGGATTTTGCTCGTCATTATCGGTATTTCGACTGTCATTATTTTTGGCACATCGAAAAAGTGGGTGCACTATGAAAACTAATACGAATAAGCGGCAAGAAGGAGGAGCTATGTGATGGCTCATACAAAGCTGTGGACGAAATATATCGTCCTGATTGCAGGCAGTATTTTAATGATTTACCCAATTCTATGGCTGTTCGGCAGCTCAGTGAAATCCAATACGGAAATGAACAGCACGAGCTTATTTCCCTCACATTTCGAATGGAATAACTTTTTGGACGGCTGGACCGCGATACCGGGATTTACTTTCGGACAGTTTTTTCTGAATTCGTTTTTTATTGCCGGTCTATCTGTTGTTGGCACGGTACTGTCAAGCGCGCTCGTTGCATACGGTTTTGCGCGAATTAAATTTCCGCTTAGAAATTTCTGGTTTGCGATTCTCATGATTACGCTTATGCTTCCAACACAAGTTACTTTGGTGCCGCAATATATATTGTTTAAAAATTTCGACTGGATTGGAACAGCGCTGCCGATTATTGTTCCTCACTTTTTGGCGGTAGGACCATTCTATGTGTTTCTTATTAACCAATTTGTGCGCGGCATCCCGAATGATTTGGATGAATCTGCGAAAATCGACGGCTGTTCACAGCTCGGCATAGCGTTTCGAATCGTGCTGCCGCTCTGTATGCCGGCTATTATTACTTCTGCACTGTTTTGTTTCATTTGGACATGGGATGATTTTCTTGCACAGATGCTCTATCTGACAGATACGGCAAAATATACGGTACCGCTTGCGCTTCGCCTATTTTTGGATAACTCTTCTGCTGTTACTTGGGGTCCGATGTATGCGATGAGTGTTCTGTCTATTTTACCTTGTTTTATACTATTTATGTTCTCGCAAAAATACTTTGTGGAAGGGATCGCTACAACGGGGATCAAGTAGAAAATTATTCTCGTGTACAATTGACTAAAAATCAATTAATCTATTAACCTGGAACCATGAGACTACTACCATGAGACGACGGTGAAGGAAATGAAAAATCCGATTAAAGTGTTTTCCCTTCAGGCCAATCTCTTTACTTCCTTTATTATTATTTCTGCTATTCTCATCTTAACGCTCGGAATAACCAGCTATATGATTACGAATCAAGAGGTCGTCGAAAAGACGATCTCTTCGCGCATTTTATTGCTGGATGAAATTAACAAGCAAATCGATATTCAACTGCAGGCTGTAGAATACGATTCCTTAGTTGCGGCCAGTCATCCCTTGATTGTAGAGTATTTGCAGGAGGAGGAAAACTCATTTTCCAGAATTGAGAAAAATGAGCAAGTGATCGATCTGCTAAGCAGACAGAGCTATATTAAGGAAGGTATTCATTCTGTTCAGCTGTATGCCAAGGGGAGTTCCAACAACTATTATTCAGGGGTTAACGGCATTTTTTCCTACTCGATTTTGGAGCAATCCCCTATGTATGACATGATCCAGCATGCTGATTATATTTGGCTGGGTACCAATAAACTTATTAATGGCAGCTTTGTGCAGCGCAAGGACGATGTCGTCAGCTTTAGCCGCAAGGTGCTCTCGCCTGAGGGCAAGGAGCTGGGGGTGCTCGTTTTTAACGTGAATATTTCATACATGCATAAGCTCATGTCGAGTCATGCAGCCGATGCCGGAAGATTTTTGCTGGATACGAATTCAAGGCTAATTCTCGATTCCAGTCAAGTGAAAAACGACGCTTTGCCCTATTCCGCTATTTCCGAAGCGCTTCCTGACATGATGAATCAGGGAAACTTTCAAAAGCAATATGCCATTCACCATTTTGATGAAAAACAGCTGTTGGTTTGGAGCAAGCAGCAGCGCACGCAATGGGTGTCGCTGGATTTGATTTCATGGACGAGCATCACGGCCGGCAGTCAAAAAATTAAAAATACAATTGTCATTGTGGCGATAATTTGTGTTCTGTTGGCGACAACGTTTGCTTATTTTTTGGCGAGACAATTTGTTCATCCGATTAAAGGGCTTGTAAATGCGATGAAACATTTGAAAACCGGCAGACTGAATACGCGAATCGACAATGAATATGATAACGAATTCGGCTATTTAAATAATCATTTTAATAATATGGCTATCCATATTGAGGAGCTTATCGAGCAGCTGAATCGAAAAAATCAGCAAAAAAGAGAAGCGGATATTAAGGTGCTGCAGGAGCAAATGAACCCTCACTTTATTTATAACACGCTGGATGTGATGAATTGGCATGCCATTGAAGCAGGAGCGGGCGAGATTAGCCGTATGCTTTCATTGCTTGGAAAAATGCTCAGGATCGCGCTTTCGAGCGGCGAATCCTTTATACCGATTAGAAAAGAGGTTGAGCATATTACCTGCTACGTTGAGCTGCAAAAAATTAGATATCAGGATCAAATTCATATCCTTCTTCATATTCCGGAAACAATCAATGATTATTATTTACCTAAATTAACTTTGCAGCCTTTTGTCGAAAATGCGATTATTCATGGCTTTCATTCCAGAAGAAAAGGGTTTATAGCCATTCGTGCTTTGGAGTTGACCGATTCCATCGTTTTTATTGTTGAAGATAATGGTCATGGTATGGAAGATACGGCGAAGGTAAGGGAACAGCAGCATCATGGCGTGAGTAATGTTTCGGATAGAATGGATCTTTACTTTGGTTCTGCCTATGGCGTAAATATAGAAAGCGTTCTTGATAAAGGCACAACGGTTACAATTTCAGTTCCGAAGCTTTCGTCTGTTCCATTGGATTGGGAAAGGTTAAGAGAGGGGCATGATGGTCATGAGCGCAAAGATTAAAGCAGTCATTATCGATGATGATCAAATGACTCTGCAGGGGTTAACCAGAACGATTGATTGGCAAAAGTTGAATGTAGAGATTGCAGGTCTCGCGATTGACGGCATGGAAGGGCTTGCGATGATTGAGGAGCATCAGCCCGACTTAATATTGACGGATATTTACATGCCCAGAATGGACGGAATCGCTATGCTGCAGTCAGCGCGACAAGCAGGCTCCAAGGCAGAGGTCATTATTCTAAGCGGTTATGATGATTTTAATTATGCTAAGTCTGCTTTAAAGCTGAAGGTTTCCGACTATTTGTCCAAACCGGCGACCGTTCCGGAAATTGAAGCCGTACTGCTGGAAACCATCCAAAAGATAAAGCAAAGCAATCAGCATGAGGAGAAAGAACGGGAACTTAAGGATCTTGTAAAATACCACTTGCCTGAAACAAAGAAGAGACTGCTTAAGGGAATGCTTGAGCCTCATTTTTGTGAAAAAGAGTTTTTTGGGAAGGCAACGAAGCAGTTAGGGCTGCACTTTACCAATCAGATTTTTACTGTTGCTGTGCTCGAGTACGTGGTTCCGATCGGCAAAGCTCATTTTGAAAGCAAAGATTTATTAACGTATACCTATGCGGTAACAAACATATTGGAAGAATTAATTTCCAAGCAAGCGAACGTTTATTTGGCGGATGTTCAGAAAAATAAATTTGTTCTCGTCTTCGCCCAGCCTCATCATCTAAGAAAAGAGACGTCTAAAAATAGAATGAAATATGTCATTAAACAGTTTATTGAGCCAATTAAAAATTATTTAAAGCTGGATGTATGGGTTTCGCTGGGCACAATTGAAAATGAGGTTTCTATGGTTTGGCGATCCTACCGCCAGGCGATCAATGCGCTGATTGAGAGAGCGTCTGTAGAGGAGAATTGGCTCGTAGCTGATGAGCAAAGCTTGAACAAGCCGTCCGAATCGCTTCCATCCAAGCCGATTGAACATTATCAGTCACTAATGGAAGTCGTATTGGAGGGACGCTCCGATGAACTTGCCGCGCATATTTCGGGTCTGCTTCTTACCTTGAATGAGCATAAGGCCATGAACGTGCATTATATGCGAAGCGTTGTCATTGATTTGATGGGTATGCTTGCGATCAGCTTGTACCAGCAAGGTATTAATGTAGAGGATATTTATTCGAATGTACGTTGGTATCAGGATCTGGAGCGTATCAATCATGCACAGGATTTGGAGTCCTGGCTGAAGGAAACGATGGCCCTCGTGTGCGATGCGATGGCGAATCGAGTCAATCACAAGCATAAGAAAACGGTAGATTATATTAAAAAGTATGTGAAAGAGCATTTGAATGAGGATGTTACGTTAGACATCATTGCCGATAAAGTGAGCTTGACTCGAAATTATTTGAGTCAAATTTTCAAAGATGTAACGGGTGAAAATTACAACAGCTACGTGACGCATGTTCGAATGGAGCGGGCTAAGGAGCTTATGATGAGCGGAAAGTATAAGCTATATGAAATTACGGCTATGGTTGGCTATAAAAACAATGCCTATTTCAGTCAGCAGTTTAAAAAGCATATGGGATGCAATCCGTCCGATTATTGTTAACCGTATTCATATATTAACGATACTTTTTATAGATTTATATTATTTTGTTTACGATACGGGTTCCTATAATTAAAGACAGCAAGGATAAACGCATACGAGGAGTGAATGACATGACGGGCAGCAACAAGTGGTTTAAAAAGCCTTTATTGATCGCATCCATATCTGCTTTACTAATGTCGCTATTAGCGGCATGCGGTCAAGACAACGGCAATGGCGGCAGCAGCACAACAAAAGGGGAAAATGGCAATAAGGAGCAAGGAGCACAAGAAGAAAAAATTGAATTGCGCTTTGCTTGGTGGGGATCGCAGGGCAGACATGACAGAACTTTGCAAGCGATTGCAAAGTTTGAACAGAAATATCAGAACATTAAAGTGATCCCCGAATATTCCTCTTGGGACGGGTATTGGGAGAAGCTTTCTACGCAGGTATCGGCAGGCAACGCGCCTGACGTGATGCAAATGAGTATTTTGTATATTAAAGAGTATTCCGAACGCGAAGTATTGGCAGATCTCAATCCTTTCGTTGGCAGCGCTCTAAAGATCGACGATTTAAATGCGGATGTGTTAAGCAATCAAGGTACAATAGGCGGAAAGCTGACAGGCATCCCGGTTGCCGATAACGCATCCGTCTTGCTCGTTAATAACGAAATGTTCGATCAAGCTAAAATCGGCAAGCCTGAAAAGGATTCGACTTGGGATGAGCTGTTTGCCATATCGCGTGAGCTGAAAGCGGCGTTAGGGGACAATGTTTACGGAATGTTCGACTCCTCTTCTTCGCTTGAGGCCTTTATGTACTATTTGTTCTCCAAAGGCGACAAGATGTACTCGGAAGATAATCGACTAGGCTATAACGATGAAAATCTTAAAGCATGGATGAGCATGTGGGAGACTGCACGCAAGGAAGGGATAGCTCCTCCCGCTAATATTACGGCTTCAGCCTTGCCGCTAAGCAATGCGGATCCGAATAAGGATGCGCTGTTAAAAGGAACAGTAGCGATGATGGGACCTACTTGGATTGCCGCTTTCCCAGCTTATCAATCCGTCATGACAGATAATGTGGATATGATTTCTTATCCGCGTGCAGAGCAAACAGGCAGCGTACTGCAAACAGCGATGTTCTTTAGCGCCTCCGCCAAATCCAAGAAGCAAGAAGCAGCCGCTTTGTTAATTGATTTTTTAGTCAACAGCGAAGAGGCGGCTGATATATTGGAAACAGAGCGCGGACTGCCTGAGAACAAAAAAGTACGTGAGTATTTAGCTCCGAAATTTACGGATCGCGACAAAAAGATGATTGCGATGCTGGAGCATGTATCGCAAAGCAATCCAGCCTGGTATGATGCTGGTCCAAAGGGGGCTGGCGAAGTAACGGCATTATTCGAGAAAGTTATTCAGAAGCATCAATTTGGCAAAGCTACGATCGAAGAAGCGGTTAAGGAATTCCGCGTAGAGGCTGACAAAATTTTTGCTAGAAACAACGGATAGAGTAAGACAGAGGAGAAGAGATATGGGAGAAAAAAAGTTTGCAATTATCGGCTGTCAGCATAATCATATTGAAATATTCATAGAGCAAATGTATCAGTTGGGCTACAGCTGCGCCGGTATTTTTGAGGAGCATGAACGAACGTTAGCTGCAGTGATTGCTGAAAAATACGAAATCCCACTCGCGGAGGACAAGCTCTCCTTGTTGGGAGAAGCGATTCAAATCGTAGGCTGCGCAAGCATGAATCATGAAAAAATAGAAGTGATTGAGCTGTGCGAGCAGTATGGAAAATCGATTATGGTCGATAAGCCGGCTGTCGTAAATCAAGATGGACTGGCGCGCTTGGAAGCGATTATTGAGCGAAACCGGATTAAAGTGGGGATGCTTTTAACCGAAAGGTTCCATCCGGCTATTTATACGCTAAAGCAATATATCAACCAAGGAAAGCTGGGGGAGCTTGTTCATATTGGCATGAGAAAGCCGCATAAGCTTAACGCTTCTTCACGTCCTGCATGGTTTTTTAACAAGGAGCAGTGCGGCGGGATTTTGATCGACCTATTAATTCATGACTATGACCTTCTGCGCTGGTTTACGGGGAAAGAGATCAAGAGCTCTGCAGGTCTGGTAGGCAAAAGCGTTCTTCCAGAGCATCCAACCTTCTATAATACGGTGAATGTTCAAGTAGAGCTTGACGATGGTTTACTGACGCAGCTTTACGCCGATTGGCATACGCCGTCAAAGAGCTGGACCTGGGGCGACGGGCGTATCTTCGTAACAGGAACAAAGGGCTTTGCCGAGCTGCGGCTTAGCGGCGATCCTTTAATGGGGTCAAGCGATCCAATCATGTTGTACGCTAGCGAGGAAGAGGAATGGAGCAAGGTGGATCTTATCCAGCCTCATGCCACCATTACGGCGGATTTTCTTGGTTTTATAAAAGGAGAAGCTTCTCTGCTTACGCATGAGGAGCTGATCAAAGCGAGCAGAGCTGTACTGGACGCCGATGCTGCCGTACTCTATCAGTTAATTCCATCATCCAAGGAGAGTGAGCCGCATGTTTAAGCCGGTTCGATTTGCGATAGTGGGCTGTGGAGTGATCGCCGATATTCATGCCCAGGGCATTAACCAGCTTGAAGAAACGGAACTGTCCGCCGTATGCGATGCAGATGAGGAGAAGGGCCGGGCATTCGCGGACAAGTATGGCGCCAAATACTATGCGAGCTTTGAGGAAATGCTTGCCGATCCGGATATTGAGGTTGTAAATATATGCACGCCAAGCGGGATGCATCCCGAGCACACGATGCTTGCCGCTCGTGCAGGCAAGCATATTATTTGCGAGAAACCGCTGGCAATCAAGCTGGACGACCTGCTGCATATGATTCGGGTATGCAAAGAGGAGAACGTAAAGCTGGCAACGGTTTTTCCTAGACGAATGGCGCCAGCTGCGCAATATGTAAAGCAGATGCTGGGAGAAGGCAAGCTGGGCAAACTCACCTTATGCGATGCTTACGTAAAAATATATCGTTCTCAGCAATATTACGACAGCGCCGGCTGGAGGGGAACATGGGCGGTTGATGGCGGAGGAGCGATGATGAATCAAGGCATTCATATCGTGGACCTTCTGCAATGGTTTGCAGGGCCCGTAAGAACCATCTATGGAAAGGCCTGCGCTCTGCAAAGAAGCATTGAAGTAGAAGACACAGCCGTTTCGGCACTTACCTTTGAAGGAGGCGGACTGGGCGTCATGGTCATGACGACAACCTCTAATCCGGAGCTTGGACAACGAATCGAGCTTCATGGAGAAAGAGGGACTCTCGTCTATGAAGATGATCAAATTAAGCAGCTTATGATAGACGGCGAACCTGTGGAACTGCCGATATTCGAGCCATTTGCAGTTCTTCCTGACGGCCACCGTATTCAAATCCGCGATATGGCGTATGCCGTGCGTGAAGGCCGGGAGCCTGTCGTAACGGGCGAGGACGGCATTCATGCTCTGCAAATGATATTGGGTACGTATGAATCTTCTCGAATGGGCAAAGAAATTGATTTGAGCATGACCGCAGACTGGTGAAGGATTCTGGATAAAACGTAAAAATAGTGAAATATGATTAATGCTAGTCGGTATGCCGGGTGTTTTAGCACTCGGCTATTTTTATGGGTTATGCGATATTTTTTGCCAAACAGGGGCAAGATATGCCATTATCATCTTAGACAATGCGGAAAAGGTGATGACAGATGAATATTCGCAAGCTCAGGCTGCATGACATAGGAAATACGCTATCGAGCGAGGATCGCGACGAATACGAGAAGGACTACGCCAGACTGATCCAGTCGCCGGCATTCCGGAGGCTGCAAGGCAAATCGCAGGTGTTCGGGGCGGGCTCCGGAGATTATTATCGCACCCGGCTGACCCACTCGCTGGAAGTATCGCAGATCGCCAGAGAGGTGGCGCGCCGGCTAGGCAAAACGTATTCGTTCCTGGCGAAGAACGAGCATCCGGGCTTGCTGCTGGTTCCCGAGGTGGTGGAATGCGCGGCGCTCGCGCACGACCTCGGCCACCCGCCGTTCGGCCACAAAGGAGAAGAGGTGCTGAATCATATTTTGCGGGCCGGATACGGCATTCCGTATGAAGGCAACGCGCAAAATTTCCGTATTCTCATGTTTCTGGAAAAGCGGGCCGGAAGCGATCGCGGGCTAGACTTATCTGCCGCCGTACTTCTTGCGACCAACAAATACCCCTTTAATCTGGACGACCCTGGGCGGATGAAGGGCGTTTATCCCATGGAGTGGGCGGGAATCGACTATTTGCGCGGATTATGGGGGATGCCGGAGGGCTGCAGCACGCTGGAAGCCCAGCTCATGGATCTTTGCGACGATATCGCCTATTCCACCCACGACATCGAAGACGGCATTCGCGCGGGCAAAATCCTGTTGTCCGACGACTTTTTTGAGGACGATCGGCTTGTGAAGCGGGTCGTGCAGGAAATCATCGATGATCCCGCAACGATGGAGGCTGTCCATTGGGAGAAGGCGGATCTAAGGGGCATGGTAAAGACGGTCCTCGACGACTACTACCGGCAATGGAAGGAAGTGTACGTCCAGTACGGTCGCGAGGCTTCGCGAACACGCCGCGAGATGAAGGCGCGGTGGGTCAGCAGGTTCGCCAACAGCGTCGGTATCATCGACGATCCCAGGACGGGGTGGAAACGAATTACATTCGTGAGAGACGGAGCGGAGGATCTGGAGCTGCTGCGGACGATGGAAATATTGAAGAAGCTCGCATGGGTGACGCTGATCAAGGATTTCCGCGTACAACGGCTGCAGAAGCGGAGCGAAAATATGTTGAAGCGTCTATGGGACAGCCTGGAAGATTACGAGACCGGGCGTCTCATCCTGCCGCCGGATTGGGTGGAGAGCTACGACACGCAAAATGGCGCATGGCCATGGGAACGGCTTGTCGCCGATTACATCGCCGGCATGACGGACGCCTACGCCGAGAAGGTGTATACGGAACTGTTCGCCAGCCGCTCGGGCTCCATCTATGAGCGGGATTAAGGGAAGTCGAAAGAAGCGGTTCAAACAGCAGATGATTCCTGGCAGGAAGCGGGAATCATCTTTTTTGTTCTTCTGCATATAGTTTAGGGCAGAAGTACGAGCCCGTTCCGCTGGCGCCAGCCTGTTGGAGACGAGCCGTCAGTCCCTGCGGATCGGAGTCGATGGAGGATGAAGAGAAGCGTAGCTTTCGAGGAGGCCGGTCGCGACGGAGTCGTGACGGAGCTGGATTTTACGATACAAGGGATGAGCTGCTCGGCCTGCGCGGGCAGAATTGAACGTGCGGTTGGCCGATTGGAAGGAGTTCATGAAGCGGCGGTCAGCTTCCCGCTTCGTACAGCGTGGGTGCAGATGGATGCCGGCAAGGTTTCGCGCGAGGAAGTCGAGCGCAAAATCAATACCCTCGGATTTACCGCTATGACGACGGAGTCGGCGGGACGAGGGCTGCGCAAGGAACGTACCGCATTGCTTGTCCGCTTTATCGCTTCGGCGCTGCTCACGCTGCCGCTGCTGGCTTCGATGCTGCAGCATATTCCCTTCTTGCAGCCCCTAGCGGGCTTCTTGCCTCTATGGCTTCACCAGCCTTGGCTGCAGTTGATTCTGGCTACGCTGATCCAGTTCGTCATCGGAATGCCGTTCTACTTCGGCGCTTATCATGCCATCAGGCAGCGAAGCGCCAATATGGATGTCCTTGTTGCGCTGGGCACGACGGCGGCTTATCTGTACAGCCATTACGTCGTTTTTACGGAAGGCTTTGTACATTCGACGGATTGGCCGCATCATGCGGCTCCGCTTTATTTTGAGACGTCGGCGGTCGTCATAACGGCCATTCTCCTCGGCAAGCTGATCGAGACGAACGCCTCTCTGCGCACATACGACGAATCGTTCGGTTTCGGACAACTTCAGAGCGGCACGGCGAAAGTGGAGAGAGAAGGGGAGATCGTCGAGATCCGGACGGAATTCGTCCGCGAAGGAGAGATCGTCATCGCGAACGGCGGCGATCTGATTCCGGTGGACGGTACGGTCGCAAGCGGCGAATCCATGGTGGATGAGTCGTTGCTGACCGGCGAAAGTCTAGGCGCGGCGAAGCTGCCCGGCGACGATGTATGGGCGGGGACAATGAATGTATACGGCACGCTGCGGATCCAGACCAAGGCGGCTGGTCACGATACGATGGTAAGCCGAATTGCGGAGCTGGTCAGACAAGGGCAGCGCTCCAAGTCGAGCATACAATCCCAGGTAGACGCAGCTGCGGGCTGGTTCGTTCCGATGATGCTTATGGTGGCTGCTTTGAGTTTATTGTTATGGGGATTATGGCTGAAGCCCGGCGATTGGGGGCATGCGGCGACTTGCGCCATTGCCGTCCTGCTCGCCGCTTGTCCTTGCGCGTTGGGACTGGCGGCGCCAATCTCGCTCGCCATCGCATCGGGCAGACTTGCGAAGCGCGGCATCATCGCAAAGGAAGCGAGCGTGCTGGAGCGGCTTGCCGCGATTCGGACTATCGTTCTCGACAAGACGGGAACGTTGACGGAGGGCAAGCCGAAGGTAAAGCATATGCAGGCATTTTCGATGGGCCAATCAGCCCTGCTGCGAGTGACCGCAGCCTTGGAAGCGGAGTCCCGCCATCCTTTGGCGGAAGCGTTACGGGAGGAAGCTCGAAGGCTCGGCATGAAAGTCACGGCAGCGGAGGAGATTGTGACGACCGTCGCCGGAGGCGTGAAGGGACGGATACATGGCATTACTTACACTTACGGCAATCTGAGGCATGTCGAACGCGAAGGATACCGCATCGGAGCTGTTGCTGGGCAGGCGGCCAAGCTGCGGGAGCGGCTTGGGGAGACGGTGCTGTATGCGATGAAGGAGGAGGAATGTATCGGTATCGTCGGCTATTCGGATCGTTTGAAAAGCGACGCGGCACAGACAGTCAAGGACCTTCGCAAGCTCGGCGTCGAACCGATGATCGCGACCGGAGATCATGAAGCCCCCGCAAGAGCCGCGGCATCGATGCTTGGCATCCGCGATGTAAGGTCGTCCATGCTTCCGGAAGACAAGCTTGCTTATGTCGAGAGCTTGAAGTCTCGCGGCGCAAAGGCTGCTTTTGCCGGAGACGGCTGGAACGACGCGCCGGCGCTGGCTGCCGCGGATGTCGGGATCGCGATGGGAGACGGGACGGAAGGCGCGCTGTCTGCCGGCCATATGACGCTGCTGTTCTCGAGGCTGCCCGCCATACCGGAGGCCATACGGATCAGCCGCCAAACCTTGAGCAACATTCGGCAAAATCTGGCTTTCGCGCTGCTTTATAACGCCTTCATTATCCCCTTCGCCGCGATGGGCATGTTGCAGCCATGGATGGCCGGAACCGCGATGGCGCTTAGCTCGGTATCGGTAGTCGGCAACGCGCTGCGCCTGCGGGGACGGCTGAGCATGGCGGAAGCAAGAGGATTGCAAGGATGATCACCTGGCAGACGGCCGGACTGGTGCTGCTGACGGGATTGTTCAGCGCTCCGCATTGCATCGGCATGTGCGGCGGCATCGTATCTTCGGTATCGTTGCATTCGGGATTGACGGCGACGAGGTCGATGCTGTTGTACAACGCGGGACGGATTTTGTCTTATAGCGCAATGGGCGCGATGATGGGCGCGGTAGGTTCGTTCGTCGATGTTGCGGGCGACCTGGCTGGCGTGCGGGGGCTGGCCTCCATCATCGGAGGCGCGTTCGTGCTTCTCTGGCTTTGGCGCAGATTTCAACTTCCGCTTATGGGCAGGCTGTCCGGCATGCTTCATCGAGGTTTGGCGAGCGGGGGAGCTTCGGCAGATGGAGAATCCGTTGCGCGCCCGAGTCGCACCAGCGACTCCATGCACGTGATCGCGACGGGCATCGCCTTCGGTTTTTTGCCTTGCGGCTTAACTTATGCCATGGGGATGAATGCAGCGGCATCAGGCTCGATGCTGGAAGGCGCTTTGATCATGATGCTGTTCGGATTTGGCACCTTCCCTGCGTTGGCTGCAGCCGCATCCATCGCGGCATTCGCGAACCGTCGCTGGCGGCGTTTTATGCGCAGGGCAGGCGTCGTCACGGCAGCTGCGGTCGGCGTTGTCGCGATTCTCAGAGGGCTGGCGGTAAACGGATGGATTCCGTCGATCTCGCCTTGGTTGTGGTAATCCGCCGGCGAATGCGAATACGAACAACTTATGGTGCAAGGCAGGACGTCATCGCATAAAGCAGCATCAGATAGCTGGACAAGTTACCGTGATTAAATATTAATGACATTAATATACTGCCTTCAAAGTTCTGGAGGTTGTAAAAGAATCGCCGTTAGCAGGCTCTATAACTGCGGTCGCACGCCATAGGCCAGCCATAAGTGGCATGCCGTCTCCTTCGTATTGACCGGGGGATGTTTCCTGCATGTCGAATAAATAATCGCCGCATAACATATTCAGCATTTCCAGCTTTACGTTAATAACGGAATCCGTTAGGGGCTCGCCGAAGTCGTCCCGCAAGACGAGTACAAAAGGGTTCGGTTGAAGTACGACGGCCGGATATTGTTCGATGGACCACTCGATTTGCGCATCGGGCCGATCATGCAGCGTTGTAGCGGAATCGGCAGCGCCGGCAGACAAGGAGAGCGTGGCCAGATAGATGACAATAGCTATTAATAAAATGGCTGCTGCCCAAAGCATATATTTCCATCGGTTTGACGATCCTGCTGTTTTTTGCCCGGTTGTATTCGTAAGCTCGGTTTTAGACAATCGATTACCTCCTTCAAACATGTACCGCCGGGTTCCGGAGCAGGTTCCCGTTTCTTACTCGTATGCAGGGACGCGCACCCGTTATGCGAATCAGGCATTAAAAATACGGATATACGATGGACAAATGTGGGGAGCAAGTGTATAGTTACTACTGACCAAGTTGAATAGCAATGATAGAGGCGTCAAGCTCTACCGCAAGGCCGCTGCCCAGCGTCCCGCGCGGTTGAGCCTTGACTTAATTGGGGAAGCCGGTTGAAATCCGGCGCGGACCCGCCACTGTAAGGAAGGGAGCCTGCATAGATTGTTTGCATGGTCTCCGAGCGCGGCAGCATGAAAACATTGAACATTCCGTTCGATAGAACATGCCGACTCAACTTCCAAGCCAGGATACCAGCCTGTATCTTTACGCCGTTGCCTACGCGGAATTAGGCTGGTGTTGGATGGGGCAATATCCGGCCGAATTGGCGGGTATACGCGAGCATTTCCGGCACATGTGCTGGAAGTGCTTTTTTGTTGTTAATTTCGCTGAAATCATGAACTGTGAAACGGGTCTAAGATGAAGAGAGAGTGGGGAACCAACCTTGAAACAAAAAAAAGTATGGAGCGCGCAATCCTGGCTTAGCTTGCTGATGATCGTCCTTATGCTGACGCTTGCGGCATGTTCGGGCAACAATGACAAAACGACGGGAGGCGCATCGGCCGAACCATCGCCAACGGCGTCGACACAACCGCAAGAGACGGAAGCGACAGCCGAAGAGACGGTTTATCCGCTGACGATAGTCGACGTTACCGGGACGGAGCTTGTGTTTGACAAAGCGCCGACTGCTGTCGTATCGATCGCCCCTAGCGAGACGGAATCCATCTTTGCCATCGGCGGCGGCGAAACGGTCGTTGGCGTCGACAGCAACAGCAATTATCCGGAGGAAGTGAAGGGATTGCCGCAGGTCGGCGATTATATAACGAATATCGAAGCCGTTGCCGCGCTGAATCCGGATCTCGTACTGGCTGCTTCCATGAACGGCGATGCCATTACGAAGCTCCGCGAACTGGATATTCCCGTATACGTAACGGATCCGAAGTCTTACGAAGAAGTCGTTGCCAAACTCGAGGATCTTGGTAAAATAATGAATATGAATACTGCAGCTGCGGAAGCGGCCGATAAAATGCGCTCAACGCTTGCCCAAGTGACGAACGCGGTGAAGGATGCCGAAAAGAAAAAGGTTTACCTGGAGATTAGCCCAGGCTGGACGGTCGGCTCCGGCGAGTTTCTGGACGCTATGATTACGCTGGCCGGCGGCACAAACGTCGCTGCTTCGCAGCCAGGGTGGTTCGAGGTCAACGTCGAGGAAGTCATTACGCAGAATCCTCAAATAATTATCTATCCTGAATACGGAGAAGGAAGCCCGGCTGAAGCGGATATCGTGGCGCGCCCTGGCTGGTCTGAGCTTGACGCCGTGAAAAACGATGCCATCATCGCTGTAGCGAACGATCCCCTCGTACGCGTGGGTCCGCGCCTGGCCGACTCCTTGCTGGAGCTGGCCAAGGCTATTCATCCCGAGCTTATAAAATAAGCACATGAACAGAACATTAATCGGTTATGGAGGAGCAGCTATGCTCCTTCTTGCTGTTTCTATCACTGCCAGTTTGTCTACGGGCTCCGCTGGGCTGTCTTTCGCGGACGTATGGGGCATCTTGCTCCATCAGCTGCCCTGGATGCCGGACGCGGATACGATATGGTCCCGCGGCGAGGTGGCGATCGTCATGCAGGTCAGACTGTCGCGCGTGCTGCTAGCCGTGCTAGTCGGCGCTTGTCTTGCGCTTGCGGGCACGGGCTTTCAAGGCGTGCTTCGCAACCCGCTTGCTGATCCGTACACGCTTGGCGTTGCTTCGGGGAGCTCGGTTGGCGCGGCTTTCTTGATTTTATTCGGTTTCCAGCTGGCCATTGGCGTCTGGACGATTCCGATTGTCGCTTTCCTGACGGGAATTGCGACCCTGCTGGGCGTAATCGCCTTATCGCGTTCCAATGGCGTGATGCAAATCCAGACGCTTATTTTGTCCGGAGTCATTCTGCAATCGTTTCTTGGCGCTTTCGTTTCGCTGATGGTGTCGATGTCGGAGGGCGTCGTCAATCAAATCCTGTTCTGGATCATGGGCTCGCTCGCGATGCGAGGATGGGAGCATGTGACGATGCTGCTTCCGTTTCTATTGATCGGGCTGGTCATATTGATCGCATACAGCGGCACGATGAATTTATTCGTCCTCGGAGAAAGGCAGGCCGCCCATCTTGGCGTGCGGGTCGAACGAACCAAGCTGATCGTGTTGGTCGCGTCCACGCTGCTAACGGCAGCCGCGGTATCCGTCTCCGGCGTAATCGGTTTTGTAGGTCTCGTTGTGCCGCATATGATCCGGCTAATCGTCGGACCGGATTATCGGTACATCACTCCTTTGTCGGCGATTGCCGGCGGTATTTTTCTACTGTGGGCGGATACGCTGGCCAGGACGGCGCTTAGTCCAAAGGAACTGCCGCTCGGAGTCGTTACGGCGCTGGTCGGCGCGCCTTTTTTTGCTTACTTGCTGCATCGCCGGATGAAGGATCAGAAAGGAGAGGAGTAGGATGGAGCTTTCGCTATGTAACATCTCCTATTCCGTGCCAGGCAAACGAATCTTGCAAAACATAAACGAGAGTTTTAAACCGGGGCGATTCTACGGCATAATTGGGCCTAACGGCGTTGGCAAGTCGACGCTGCTCAAGCTGCTGTCCGGGATCGAGAAGCCAGAGCAAGGTGAAGCTCGTTTGGAAGGACGCGACATTAGCGCTATCCCGCGCAAGGAACTTGCTCGTGACGTTGCGGTTCTACAGCAAGGCGGCTTGGCGCCGGTTGGTTTTACCGTAAAAGAGATTGTGCGGATGGGCCGATTTCCATATCAGAGCTGGCTTGGAGGCGAGTCCGCCGATCCGGAGCCATTAATTAATGAAGCGTTGGAGTCGATGGGGTTGACCGGGCTGCAGCATCGTCGCTTGCATCAGTTAAGCGGAGGCGAACGTCAGCGCGTTGCGCTTGCCAAGCTGATGGTGCAGCAGCCTCGGATTTTGCTGCTCGACGAACCTACGACGTACCTCGATATCGGGTATCAGATCCAATTGCTGGACAATGTGCGTGCTTGGCAAAAGAGCGAAGGGCTGCTCGTTATCGCCGTTTTGCATGATCTGAATTTGGCGGCGATGTATGCGGACGAGCTTATTGCTTTGCATGAAGGCAAAGTGCTGGCGAGAGGCGTGCCGGATGCCGTTTTGCAGCCTGATCTCATCGAGACGATGTATGAGACGCGAGCGACGATTATTCGTCATCCCGAGCTGGACGTTCCTCAGGTTATGCTCGCTCCTGGCGTTATAAAATCTAACGGGCTATAATCCAGAAGTTTAGAAGCGCATGTAAGACGTCTTTAGCCGCTATCAAGGAGGAAGTATCATAATGGCAATCGAGGAATTGGAGCAGAAGTTGAAGGACGTCATCATGTCTATTCCTGCATATGACACGGATGCCGCAGAACGGGCACGGCGACATTCGGATCAATTGACGAAGCCTCCCGGCAGCTTGGGCAAGCTGGAGGAAATGGCGGCAAGGCTGGCTGGCATAAGCGGCAAGCTGTGGCCGGACCTGTCGCGGCGAGCGGTTATCGTAATGGCCGGCGATCATGGCGTATGCGAGGAAGGGGTCAGCGCGTTTCCATCCGCCGTAACGCCGCAGATGGTCATGAACTTCCTGCACGGAGGCGCGGCAGTGAACGTATTAGCCCGCCAGGCCGGCGCGGAAGTGGTCTGCGTAGATATGGGGGTAGCGGCAGATCTGTCTCATCCGGATTTGATATCGCGTAAAGTTGTTTATGGAACCGCCAATATGGCGAAAGGCGCGGCAATGAGCCGAGAACAGACACTTCAGGCCATTGTGGCAGGCATTAATATCGCCGAAGAGAAGGCAAAGCAAGGCATCGCCCTGTTCGCTACCGGAGAGATGGGAATCGGCAACACGACTGCAAGCGCGGCAATCGCATCCGTGCTGGGCGGTTTGTCTGCGGAGCTGGCCGTCGGCAGAGGGACGGGTATCGGAGATGAAGCTCTGATGCGCAAGATCGAAGTCGTACGCAAGGCCATCGCGGTAAATGAGCCAAATCCGGGCGACCCCGTCGATGTTTTGGCTAAAGTGGGCGGCGCGGAGATCGCCGGACTGGCGGGCGTTATGATAGGGGCCGCGGCGAACCGTTGTCCCGTCGTGATCGACGGGTACATTTCGTCTGCCGCGGCATTGGCAGCTGCGCGGCTGGCGCCAGGAGCGTTGCCTTATATGTTGGCGTCCCATTTGTCGCATGAACACGCGCATGGCGCTTTGCTGGAGGTGATCGGTCTGTCTCCGATCATTCATCTTGAGATGCGCTTGGGTGAAGGAACGGGAGCTGTGCTTTGCTTCCACTTGATCGACGCAGCTCTTCAATTAATGACGGAGATGGCGACTTTCGACAGCGCGGGCGTCTCGAAAGGATAGGAGGAAACGAAGTATGGCCGTTCTTATCACGGGAGGAGCGCGCAGCGGCAAAAGCGCGTTCGCGGAGCGTTACGCCCGCTCCATCGGCAAGGAAGGCATCTACGTGGCGACAGGACAAGCGTTTGACGACGAAATGGCGGATCGAATCCGGCAGCATCGCCTTGATCGCGAGAAACAGGCCGGGATAACGTGGACAACAGTCGAAGAACCTTTCAAGCTAGCGGAATGGCTGCAAGCTTACACGGACAATAACCATTCTAATGGCAGCCTCCAATCAGAGTCCTATCATTCCCGTCCGAATTCGATAAGCGGCAATTTGCGTAGTCCCGTTATTCTTGTAGATTGTTTGACATTATGGCTGACCAATCATCTCCTGAGGGAAGAGGAGGACCCGTCTGTACAGTTATCCGTGGAAATCGACAAGCTGATCGCCGCCATCTCCGCGTTCCCCTTGCCCCTGCTCCTTGTCACCAACGAGGTCGGCGACGGAATAGTACCCGGCTATCCGCTCGGGCGTCGCTTTCGCGACGAAGCAGGGCGATTAAATCAACGCGCAGCAGCCGTGTCCGAACGGGTTTTTCTCGTGACGTCCGGCATCCCGGTTGATCTTCGTTCCATCGCGTTCCGCTTCGAAGAGGACATATGATCTACAGCTTCCAGGAGCTCCTGCTGTTATCGGCTGCGGCCATCGTCATTGACTGGATCATCGGCGATCCCCGTTGGCCGACGCATCCCGTTATCTGGATAGGGCGATGGATACGCTGGATCGAGAAGCGGCTATTGACGGATCGGCATCGAAAACATCCCTTCGCGGGGCGATCATTAGGCTGCCTGCTTACAGTTTCTACTATGCTGCTCTGCATGGGGACGGTATGGGGAATAGTCGCAATCGCCGACTTCATTCATCTTTGGCTTGGTTATGCGGTATCGGCTTGGCTGATCTCGACGACGATTGCGGTCAAAGGGCTGAAAGATGCGGCAATGCTTGTCTATAAACCGCTTGCCAATGGCGATCTGCCGGAGGCTCGCCGTTATGTCGGCTACATCGTCGGCAGGGATACTTCCAGTCTCGATGAACGGGAAGTGACGCGGGCGACAGTCGAGACCGTTTCGGAGAATACGGTTGATGCGTTCGTTTCGCCCATTTTGTTCGCGCTATTGGGAGGCGCGCCATTGGCCATGTTGTATCGTGGCGTTAACACGCTCGACTCTATGGTTGGTTACCGCAATGACCGTTATCGTTATTACGGATGGTGTTCCGCCCGAATGGATGATCTTCTCAATCTTATACCGGCCAGAGTAACCGGCCTCTGCATGATTATCGCGGCAGCTATTCTGCCGGGAATGAATCCATGGAGAGCATTGACAAGCATATGGTCCTTCGCCCGCCGTCATCCGAGCCCGAACAGCGGCATTCCGGAATCGGCAACTGCCGGCGCGCTCGGAATCGAGCTTGGGGGACGCAATGTATACTTTGGCACGGTCAGCGAACGGGCGAGAATGGGTTATCCGTTGCGGCCGATTTCTATTGAAGATACCCGCTCCGTCATCAGGTTGTTATATGCCGTTAGTTGTATGGTTGGAATAGGAGTGGTGCTGACATGGTTCGTCGTTCGTTGAAGGAAGAAGGGTTCGCGGCCATTGCGGCCATCCAATTTCTCACCAGATTGCCTATACCCGTTGTCGTGCCTTTCGAGCCGCGTGTTTTGGCGCGGAGCGTGGCTTACTTTCCATTGGCTGGTCTGGCTATTGGCGTTTTGACGGCAGGATTGGCATGGTTGCTGTCATTCGTGTTGCCGCTCTGGCCAGCATCGATTCTTACATTAGCCGTTTGGCTCGGACTAAGCGGGGGACTTCATCTCGATGGCTGGATGGATACGGCAGACGGCGTACTGAGCCATCGTTCCCGCGAGCGAATGCTGGATATTATGAAGGACAGTCGGGTTGGCGCGATGGGAGCGGCGGCGGCAATTCTGCTTCTCATGCTCAAAGCATCGCTGCTGGTTGAACTGATGGGTTATGGGATAACCGCTTTGTTGCCCGCACTGATTGCTGCTTCCTGTTTTGGAAGAACCGCGATGGCTTTGGCGATTATCGGCTGGCCGCCAGCACGGAAAACGGAAGGTTTGGGTTCGTTGTTTAACGGGGTTAATAAACGACGAGCGGCCGTTAGTTATGTTTTATCTGTCGCATTTTGTTACATTATGTTAAATGTTAATGGAGTTAATGAAATAATTTTATTGTCGAGTTCGCTCGTTGCATCATTGTTTATGTCGTTAATTGTCTGGGGATTTGGCGGCTGGTTGGCCCGCAAGCTAGGAGGTTTGACCGGCGATACATATGGAGCGATAAACGAGGCGGTCGAAGCGGCGATGCTGCTCCTGGCTGTCGTCGGCGTACGCCTTTGGTTATAAGCGGCCGTTTTAAAAAGCAAACGATTATTGGCATTCGGGAGGTGATGGCATGTTAGAGAGGTATGGACACGGAGGCGATCTGAGAACGGCCTCGGAAGTGTTCGGCAAAAGCGTCGAATCCTTCGACGACTTCAGCTCGAATATGAATCCGCTGGGACCGCCGCCGTCGATAAGGAATGTACTTGCAGGATACCTGGAACATATTCATGCTTATCCGGATCCGGCTTCACGGGCTTTAAAGAAGACGCTTGCGGATAGACACGGCATACCGGAGAACGCGATTCTTGTCGGCAATGGAGCGGCCGAGATTATTGATCTTGCCGTAAGAGCGATTAGGCCGGGAATAACCGCGCTTGCGATGCCTTGCTTCGACGAATACGGCGATGCCGTTCGCAAGTTGGGCGGAGAAATCTATCCCGTTCCGTTGGATGCGGCGAAAGAATTCGAATTGGGCGAAGCGGAGATCGATGCGGCATTAGAGCGATCCGGCGCCGACTTATATATGTTGGGTTCGCCAAATAACCCGACGGGGAGGCTGGTAGATTCCGGCCTGATTTACAGGCTGCTGGACAGCGGCGCGTTTGTCGTGCTGGATGAAGCCTTCCTTGACTTCGTCCCAGACGAAGGAAAGGTCACGCTTGTGCAAGCAGCTGCGCAGCATGAACGTTTTATCGTCATTCGCTCCATGACGAAGTTCTATTCGGTTCCGGGCATACGGTTAGGGTATGCCGTTGGAAAACCTTCGACAATCTCTCGGCTGCGAAAGCTCCAAGTGCCGTGGAGCGTCAATTCGCTGGCGCAGCAGATCGGGGAAGCGGCATTGATGGACGCCGAATTTGAGGCGAGAAGCAGGCAATGGCTGGTGACCGAACGAAAGTGGTTAACCGATGAGCTTAGACGCATGGACATGCAAGTCACGCCGAGCGAAGCAAACTATTTGCTGCTCCGCTTGCCGGAAAGCTCCCGGCTTCGGCTTAGCGCAAGTCAGCTGCAATTGGAGATGGGACGGCGCGGCGTCCTCATTCGCGATGCTTCCCGCTTTCAGGGTCTGGATCATCGCTACATTCGTGTAGCGATTAAGCTTCGGGAGCAGAATGAGCGGCTGCTGCGCGCTTTATCGGAATGCCTGGTCGCCGCAGAAGACGGAAGCGGGGATTCCGCATGACCCAGCCCTTCCGAACAATGGCCCGATACTCGCCTGTAATATGGCCAGAGCTGAGTCTGGAGCTGGAGGAAGATTTGCTTCGCGTCACGTTTCCTGTCGGGCTGCATGTACTGAGCAGCGCCATACTGCCCGGCGGCTTCTCGGAGGCCGAAACGCTGCTAAACTGGAAGGTACCGCTCGATTACGGCGGCGGCGATCCATTGTCCCAGCTCAGTTCACGATGTCAGCTGGCGGGGGAGGACCCGGCACGAACGATTGGATTTATGACGGCGGCAAAGCTGACCCATGCCTCCATCCAGGAGCGTGACGGAGATCAGTGCAAACTTGTATGCTGCGCGACCGCCGGCACGCGCAACGCCGCGCGTGCCGGCTATGGTCGCGAGACTTATTCGGCCTATGATCCGGGGACGATCAATATAGCGATCTTTATCGACGGACGCATGACAGAATCGGCGATGGCAGGAGCTATCATCACGGCAACGGAAGCGAAGAGCGCCGCGCTGCAAGAGCTGGGTATCAAGGAGTGGGGGACGGAGCGTCTGGCAACCGGCACCACGACCGACGCCATAGCCGTCTGCGTCAGTCAGCGAGGGAGCGAGACGCATGCTTATGCAGGCGTCGCGACGACGATCGGCTGCGCGATTGGCGAAGCCGTCTTCCAAGCCGTATGGGAAGCGGTTGCTACGCAAAGCGAAGCCTAGCGGGAGGTTTGAGCCGGATTCGACGGGGGAATGCTGAACAAATCGATCTTTTTTTGTAATGACCCTGCAACTTTTCCATTATCTGAACGTCTATACGATAGCGCGCAGGGACGGCTTAAGAGGGCGGCATACGCTTCTGGCGGACCATACATGGCATTGCGCAGGAATAGATAGAGGAGTTGTGGAGATGCTGCAAGGACAACGCAGACAAACCTGGAAACGGAAAGCCGCTGCACTGACGATAGCCGCTGCACTAATTGCTTCGCCAATCGGACAGGTGTCGGCGCTGGACGCGCCTATTACATCGGGCACCAGCTACGTCATTTTGTATTTGAATAACCAGGAGGCTTTCCTGAACGGGGAGCAGGTTACGCTGGATTCGCCCGCGACCGTCAAAAATGGACGTACATACGTACCTGTCAAATTCCTCGGGGATGCCTTCGGCATGAAGGTGGAATGGCAGGAGTCTACGCGGACGATCGTCATGGAGACGCCGTCTCACGAAATTTTGTTGGACACGGTGAACAAGTTTGCATGGGTCAATGGCATCCAGTTTCCATTCGATGATGTCGCGATGCTCAAGAACGGAAGGCTGCTTATTAAATTGACGTGGTTGTCGGATTACATGGGCGCCACCTACACGTACAACCACGAGCTTCGGCGCGTCGATGTCCTGTACGTAAACAAGCCGGAGGGCAATTATGACCCGGATCAGAACAATTCGAAGCCGGTTGCAAAGTTCGCTTTCGGCAAACCAACCTACCGGATCGGCGAACCTGTCAAATACATCAATCTGAGCTACGACCCCGATGCGGAAGGCGTTCGCATGGAGTGGGAAGGTAATGAAGAAGTTTTCTTTAAGGCAGGAACTTATCCCGTTACATTGACGGTTACGGATCAGAAAGGCAACAAAAGCAAGTCGTACACCCGTCACCTTGTCATTGAAGACGAAATCTACATGAACGAGGTCGAATATCCGATCTATACCAAGCCGATCGGCGGTTACATCGCGAC
This sequence comes from Paenibacillus sp. MY03, assembly GCF_002165585.1. Classification (NCBI taxonomy): domain Bacteria; kingdom Bacillati; phylum Bacillota; class Bacilli; order Caryophanales; family Paenibacillaceae; genus Paenibacillus; species Paenibacillus sp. MY03. The sequence continues at coordinate 24,112 of NZ_MXQD01000012.1, forward strand.
GGATTGGAAGACGTTGTACGCGCATTATTTCAACCTGCCGGATTTGGCAAAGACCGTAACCGAAGACAAATCGCGGACCTTGCTGCTCAGCGATAGTCCGGAGACGTTTACGGAAACCGGCATTCTGTATCAGGATGTCATTAATGGCAAAGGCCGTCTGTACGCGGATCATCTCAATGGTACAGGCAGCAAGGTCGGTTTCGCCATTATGGCAACAAACAAGACGGATAAACCCGTCAAAATCCTGACGACGAACAAAGGCGAGGTGTTCCCGTCCATCTACGCGCATCTCATCGGAAGCGAAGCCATGGTAGACTTCCTTGCGTACGACGCCAAAACCGAGACGATGACGATTCCGCCGGGCGAGACTTTCGTATACAAGCAGTTCCCGGATTTCTATCCCGGTCAAGGCGTTAATTTGATGTACGATGTCGAGACGGACGGCGAGGTTCAATTTACATTCGCGACAGCCGATACCGTGTCGAAGAACATGCTGGATATGACCAAGCTTCCTTTCACCGGCCATATTCGCGGGACATTCCAGATTGCGGGTTTTGATTGGAAAGTGGACCTATCCGCGAACGGCCTGAAGAAACCGACTAAACTTGTCATCGGCGACGGCAAGATCGATCCGTTCCAAATGGGCTACGATCCGCAGCGCGGCGAAGAAGCTACGCTTTGGGGCAACTATGGGACGGTGTACCGTATCCATTCCGACAAGCCGCAGAAGATGGCCATCATGATACTGGCCAAGGGAGGTCCCTTCAAAGGTCCGTTCAAAATTAACGGAGAGCTTGTAAAGGTGCCGGCTTCCGGCGTATTGACGGCTTTCGACGGCATGATTATGCTGCACAAAACAACCGGCAAGGAAGATTCGCTCGATATTGAATTCAGCCCGCCGGCCGGATCGGCTTTCCCGATTAACCTGATCTTCTATCCGCTCGACGATCGCGCGTTATAAGCGCGAGTAATGGCAAGGCCATATGCTGCACCATTGAACAGGCATCGCTTCCTTCCTTCGAAGGCTGCGATGCCTGTTCCGCGCTAATCTTCATCTGGACAACTTGTGCGCTTCATATTAAAATATTAGTTCGGGTTTAAAAGGAGGAAGTTGATGAATCACGAAGCAGGGACGCCGCCCGGCAGTAGAAGAAAGCAGATCGTCATTGTCGTATCGGTGTTCATAGCTGTTATTGCGTTCGCGGCGGTCATTTTCATGTTGCTCGTCCAATCGCTAAATCAGAAGTCGGAACAAAAAAACAATGTGCTGGATTCCGTTTCGGGCTACACCTACCTGGCGGCCGAAGCGACGAATGGTTTGAAGCTGCATATCCTCAAGACGAAACCTTCGAACGTGACATTGGAGGTAATCTCGAACAATGTGACGTTGTCCGGCAAAGCGGGCGTTAACGGCGGCTTCTTTTACGGGACGGATCTGATGAGTCTAGCCGTGGTCGGGGGCCATCCGGTTAACGGTGCCAAAAGTGATTACGGCAGCGGCTGGGAAAATATGAAATATGCGCGAGGCACCCTCGTTTGGGACGGAAAATCGGATTCTCTAAGCGTTCAGGTCGTGAGGCAATCCGCGGAGCTGAAGATAAAGGATGTCGAGCGCTTCTGGGCGCAAGGCGGAATCAGCATGTCGCTTGGCGATGATGCGGGCTGGCAAGCGCAAACCCTTGCAGAGGCAGCGCCATTTCCGGATGATCTAAGGCTGCGATCCGGCGCCGTATATGACGATAAAGGTTTCCTGTATTTAATCGTGAGCGAAACGCCAGGCACATTAGAGTCGTTCCGGGACGGGATTAAGGAACTGCTGGACGATCAGGGACTAGTCGACGGCATTTTTCTGGATGGAGACGGATCCTCGCAGCTGCTCAGCAAAGAAGCGGCGCTGCCGGGGGACAATCGGCCAGTCGTTCAGATGATTCGCATTATGAAATAAAGCTTGGAAGGGTTGGATGGAGATGGGGCCTTTGCCGATCGACGAAGTGCTGCCGGAGCTGCTGGATTCGCTTGCGCGCGGACGCAATGCCGTGCTGGTCGCAGAGCCTGGAGCAGGCAAAACGACACGTGTGCCGCTGGCGCTGCTGAAGCAGAAGTGGCTGGCCGGCAAACGCATCGTTATGCTGGAGCCAAGACGGCTTGCCGCCCGTTCCGCCGCCATCTATATGGCTCGCGAACTTGGCGAGCAGGTCGGCGACAGGGTCGGTTACCGCGTACGGCTGGATTCGAAGATCGGTCCACGTACCGTCATCGAGGTAGTGACGGAAGGCATTTTGACAAGAATGCTACAGGACGATCAGGCGATCGAGGAAGTCGGAGCCATTCTGTTCGACGAGTTCCATGAACGGCATCTGCATGGGGATCTTGGTCTTGCGCTGAGTCTTCAGACGCAGACATTGCTTCGCAATGACCTGCGCCTCCTCGTGATGTCCGCGACGCTGGACTCCGCTCCTGTTGCGGAGCTGCTTGGCGGTGCGGACATCATTACAAGCAAGGGGCGAAGTTATCCGGTTGAGACTGTGTATGCTCCCATGAAGCGGGACCGCTTATCGATTGACCGTTCTATGGCGGCGACGATTGCCAATGCTCTGCGCGTGCATGACGGAGACGTGCTGGCCTTTCTCCCGGGAATCGGGGAGATCCGTCGAACGGCAAAAGCGCTCCAGTCTCTTAACCTGTCTTCCGAAACGGATATCCGCGAGCTGCATGGCGGCATGCGGCTCGAGGAGCAAACGGAAGCTGTCGCGCCTTGTTCGGCAGGCAGACGCAAGATCGTGCTCGCGACGTCCATCGCAGAATCCAGCTTGACTGTAGCAGGCGTGAAAATCGTCGTCGACAGCGGGCTTATGCGCGTCTCGCGCTTCTCGTCACGGACCGGGATGAGCCGCCTGGAAACTGTACCCGTGTCCAAGGCTTCCGCGGATCAACGACGGGGACGCGCGGGCAGGCTGGCGCCAGGCGTCTGCTATCGCATATGGTCCGAGGAAGAGCACCGTTATCTCCCGGAGCAAGGCAAGCCGGAGATTGCGGAGACGGATCTTGCGCCTCTGGCGCTGGAACTGTCCGTGTGGGGCATTCGAGATCCCGGGGAGCTGGATTGGATGACGCCTCCTCCGGAGTCCGCTTACGGACAAGCCGTTACGCTGCTTCAGGAGCTTGATGTGCTGGACGCATCCGGCTTGCCGACAGCGGAAGGCAAGCGGATCTGCAAGCTGGGTTTGCATCCCAGGCTCGGTTCCATGCTGCTTCGTTCCGCCAGGGAGGGCAGCGCCCGGGAGGCATGCGAGCTTGCCGCTCTCATCAGCGAACGGGACCTGCTGCCGTCGGAGCGCAGTCCGGATATTAGCCTTCGCCTGGCGGAGCTTCGCCGGGGCAACGGCTATGATCCTGCCATCCAGCGGATAAGACAGCTGGCGGAGCAGTGGAACAGAATGCTTGATCGGGAAGGCTCGGCGGTTAGAAACGGGGCAGATCGTTTATCTATCGGCCGGATGCTGGCGTATGCCTTCCCGGACCGGGTGGCCAAGCGCAGAAGCGATGGCCGTTATTTGTTGGCGAACGGCCGTGGCGCCGTGATGAAAGCAGACGGTCCGCTGGCGCAGCTCCCGTATCTGGTTGTAAGCGAGCTTGACGATGCGGGGCAGGAGGCCAGCATCCGATTGGCGGAAGGGATCACCAGCGCAGAGATGGAATCCGGTCTTGCGGACTTCCTGCGACTCGACAAGGTTGTAGAATGGGATAGCGGAGCGAGAGCCGTAAGAGCGCTTGAACGGTTAAGATTGGGAGCTGTCGTGCTGCAGGAGAAGCCAATGGCTGACGCCGATCCGGATCGGGTTGCCGATGCGCTGCTCGAAGCCATTAGGCAGCGAGGGTTGACTATGCTCCCGTTCAGCAAACAGGCGCTCGCCTTGCTGGGGCGCATACGGCTGATAAATGGAAGCGGAGCCGCGGATTGGCCCGATGCAAGCGAAGAGGGGCTGCTGTCCACGCTTGACGAGTGGTTGAAACCTCATGTGTACGGCATACGCAGGGAAGCCGAGCTGCAGAAACTAAATATGCAGTCTATCGTAGAGGACATGCTGACATGGAAGCAGCGTCAGGAGCTCGATGAGGAGGTACCCACTCATTATGTGGTGCCGAGCGGCTCGCGTATCCCTATCGATTATAGCAATCCCGAGATGCCTGTACTGGCTGTCCGCCTGCAAGAGATGTTCGGGCAAAAAGAGACACCTCGCATAGCGAGGGGCACGCTGCCGCTTACGCTTCATCTGCTGTCGCCCGCGCAAAGGCCCGTTCAGGTTACCCGGGATCTCGCAAGTTTTTGGGAAACTGCTTATTTTGAAGTCAAGAAAGACTTAAAGGGGCGCTATCCGAAGCATGTATGGCCGGATAATCCATACGAGGCCGTGGCGACAAACAGAACAAAGCCGCGGCCAAAGTCTTGAACGAGGGAAAGGAATCTTGATTAAGGGAGGAACGGCATGATGACGATCATCTATGCATGTATCTTGTTATGGATCGGATTAAGCGGGTGGGCGTTCCTCTTGATGGGCTGGGACAAACGAAGGGCCAAGCAGCGCGGGAGACGGCGCGTGCCGGAGAAGCAGTTGTTTTTGCTTGCCGCCATCGGAGGAGCGATTGGCATTTGGGCGGGCATGAAGACGTGGCGTCACAAGACGCAGCACCGAACATTTACGGTAGGCATACCTTATCTGGTCGCCGTGAATATCCTGGTTTATTTGACGTTGATCGGGTTTAGCGCCATGCGGGCAATGAAATAACAGTAAATGACAAAGCAGCTGAGTCTGAACGGACTCGGCTCTTTACGGTTGGGAGGAAGAGAGATGGAAGAGCAGGACATCTATACGGAGGAACAACGCAGATTGGCAGAGTCGCTCCGGGATATCGAGGCGCAACTTGGAGAGATCGGACCGCGCTATACGGGCAACGATTTCACCGAGCAAATGCTCGATTTGCAGCGCGAGGAGAGGAAGCGCCGGCTGGAAATTGCGAGGAAAGAGCCTTATTTCGGACGAATTGACTTTCAGGAATTGCCGGAGATCGCAAAGACTTCGATAGAAGCGGAAGCGGGCAAAGAGAAAGCTCTTTATATCGGCAAGGCAGGAGTCGCCAAGGGCGGCAGCAACGAGCTGCTCGTCATCGATTGGCGGGCGCCCGCCGCCAGCTTGTTCTATTCGTTTACGGGCGGCGACGCGCCGGCGGTTTATGACTCTCCCGACGGGGAGGTCTCCGGTTACGTTCACCTTAAACGAAATCTGATGGTGCGCAGCGGCGAGCTGATCCGTGTCGTCGACAGTTATGTTCGAGGCCAGGAGGAAGGCGCCGTGTCCGATGAATTCCTGCTTTATCGCCTGGGCGAGAACAAAGACAACAAGCTGAGGGATATCGTCTCGACGATTCAGGAGGAGCAGGACCGCATTATCCGTGCGGAGCGGAATAAGGCGCTATTTATCCAGGGCGTCGCGGGCAGCGGCAAAACGACAGTGGCGCTCCATCGATTAGCTTTTCTGCTTTATCAGTATGAAGGCCGGATCAAAGCAGAACGAATGATTATTTTTGCGCCCAACCGCATGTTCCTGGATTATATCTCAGGCGTATTGCCCGAACTCGGCGTTGGCGACATTAGCCAGACGACCTATTCCGATTGGGCGATCGGACTGCTCCAGCATGAAGTGGCGTTATCCGATCCTTCGGAGACAATGGCTTATTGGTTCGAGCAGCCCCGGACGCACGCGGAGCTTGAGCAAGCCTCCGGATTATATAAGGGAAGCCTTGACTTCAAGGAGGCCATCGACGAGCGGTTGAAGGAGCTTGCGGACAACATCGTTCCGGATGTATCGTTTATGCCGTTGCCGCGGATGGAGCTTAAACCGGAGCAAATGCAGGAGTGGCACGATACCGATTATGGCGAGCAATCGCTCATGGAGAAGCGGGATCGTCTTGCCAGCCGGATTCGCCGCTGGTTGGAGTCGGAACTTAAGACAAAAGGAATCGCCGACAAGAAACTGCGATCTACGGCGTTATCGAAGCTTAACGCTTTCGTAAAACGTATGCCATCTTATACGGCTGTTAAGCTGTATGCCTCGCTGTTCAAAGGAAAACAGGCGCTGACTACCGTACCGAAGCCGATCGCCAAAACGACGTCGGAGCGGCTGGCCCGAGGCGAGGCGGCGGCCGAGGACTTGGCGGCGCTTGCCTATATCCAGCTTCGATTATACGGATTGCAAAATGCGCCGTTCGATCATGTCGTCATCGACGAAGCGCAGGATTACTCGCCGTTCCAGCTCGAGACGTTGAAGCTATGCCAACGAACCGTGTCCATGACCGTGCTCGGCGACCTGCAGCAAGGCATACATGGCTATACGGGGATTCGGGATTGGGACGAGCTTAAACAATTATTCCCGGACGATCAGGCGGACTTCTTCGAGCTGAACCGGAGCTATCGATCTACGATGGAGATCATTGAGTTCGCTAACGTCATCCTGGGAGGCATGACTGGCGGCGTCAAACCGGCCGTCCCTGTTTTCCGCAGCGGAGACCCCGTCACTGTAGAACATGCCGGGGCGACGAATGGGGATTGGCTGCGTCGTATTGCGGACACGGCTAGGCAGTGGCAGGAGGCTGGCGAATACGATACGATCGCGATTGTAGGCCGAACGGCCAGAGAATGCGAGGACATTTACAGCTATTTTATGCGAGATGGAATGACGGCATCGCTTGTCCTCAGCAAGCAGCCCGCTTATGATGGAGGACTTACCATCGTTCCCGTCTACTTGTCCAAAGGGTTGGAGTTCGACGCCGTGCTAGTTGCGGATGCAGGAGCAGATGCTTACGGTCCCATGGACGCTAAACTCCTTTACGTAGGTTGTACCCGCGCGCTGCACAAGCTTTCGTTGTTCTATCGCGACACTAGAACATCGCTATTGGAAGGCTGGCATCCTGCCGATTAATCAACATTGACAAAGGTACGACTAAATACGTTATGTCTCCTCCGCGTTCCATATGATATTCTATAATAACGACACCATTTTATCGGGGGGAAAAGCTGGCGTGGATTTTCGTATGGAGTTTTTATCGTTTTTTGTCATCCTGACCGACGGGGACGGAGATGATTCGTCCGGCAGGCGGTTCAAACATTATCAGACGCTGGATGGCGTCGATTACGAGCAAAGCGAAATCAAAATTTTTTTGGATGAGGAATTCAAACGAATCGTGAAACGCAAGGTGGAGCGCAACCCGAACAGCGCCGGAGCGCCGACGAAGATCGGACGATTTATGGTGGAACCGGGATACGAGCTTGGAAGCAATCAGAACTACAATCTGTTCCAGCGGCTCCGCGACGCCGATACACGAGAGCGGTTCATTGGCATTGCCGACGAGCTCGTGCGCATCTATATGGATACGAGCGCGGTACGCGGCGGCGCCTTCGTCATCGCCCGCGCCAAGCTGAATACTTATTTCGACGAGCCGTTTTTGTTTTTGTTGAAATGCGATTTCGAGCCCAAGATCGCCCGGATCTCCGACGAACGCAGTTTGATCTCCCATGTGGAGATGGCGATCAGCGCCAGGAGCATCAAGTCGATCCAATATCCTCATATGCCGGAGGAGGGTTCGCTCGATCAGTGGGAGCTTAAAATTCATCAAGCCTCGCATGCGCGTTATTTCGAGGATTTCTTGAAATATGTATCTTACGAGAAACCGCTGCCTGAAGTCATCGGCGATCAGGTGGTAGAGATGGTCCATCAATATATTGCGAACAAATGGCAAGAGGAGACAAGCTCCGAACGCAGCGAGGAAGAAAATGCGGTTGAAGTATGGGCGGCAAGCGAGAAACGGGAGCTGCAAGAATGGTGGTCGCAAGAGCAGGTCGAGACGGCAGCCGCCGCGCTGGTGGAGCAGAAGCCGGATCTTCCGTTTAGCTTCAAGCTGGGCGGCGTAACGGTAAAAGGATTGTTGTCCGACTTCGGAAATTCGCTTCGCTTCGCCAAACATAACGGCCGATACATCGCGGTAATCGAAGGTGACTTTTTCCAATTCGAGAAGGGGATGTCGCCCGTCGAGCTGTTGCAGCCGATGGAGCTTGTCGACGTCATCCCCCTTATCGGTACGAAGGTGGAACAGCAGGAGGACGCAACCGGCCGCTATAACGAATCAGAAGCAGCGGCTGGCAGCGAAGACGACGTTCCCTGGTAAAGGGTTAAGGAATTGGCTAGGTATGCCGACCCGTTTTGCGGGCAAGGATGATAGGTAGACGATCAAACCCTGGGGAGACGGTCCTTGACCGTCTTTCCAGGGTTTGCTTGTTCCAACTAACCTTTTGAAGGGAGTCCTATCATGATTCTCAATCTTGCCGCATTCGCTTTGTTGCTTATATGTACGGCTTTTTTTGTCGCGGCGGAATTCGCAATCGTACGGATGCGCCCCAGCCGGGTTGCGCAAATGGTGGATGAAGGTGTCAAAAACGCCAAGTCCGTTCATCATGTGACGTCGCATCTCGACGGCTATCTGTCCGCATGCCAGCTCGGCATTACGGTCACGGCCCTCGGATTAGGCTGGCTTGGAGAACCTACGGTGGAGAAGCTGCTGCATCCTCTTTTCCATACGCTTGGTATTGAAGGCAAGGGGCTTGCGGTACTTTCCTTTCTGATCTCGTTTCTACTTGTCACTTATTTGCATGTCGTCCTGGGCGAGCTGGCTCCCAAAACCGTCGCCATCATTCAGCCTGAGCGGATCAGCTCATGGACGGCGCCTGTACTGATCGGATTCCACCGCGTAGCGTATCCCTTCATCTGGCTGCTTAACGGCTCCGCTAATGGATTGGTCCGACTGCTTGGCTTACGTCCAGCCAGCGAGCATGAGGCGCACTCCGAGGAGGAGATTCGCCATATTTTATCTGAGAGCTTCGAAAGCGGCAAAATCAATAGCAACGAATTTGGTTATGTAAACCGAATCTTCGACTTCGACGAACGGCTTGCCCGTGAAATCATGGTGCCTAGAACGGATATGGTATGTTTGTTCGTCGGTCAGGATCGCGAAGAGCATGCTGCCATCATTCGGCGAGAACAATATACCCGATATCCGGTGGCAGACGGGGATAAAGATACGATAATCGGTATCCTAAATACAAAACATCTGTTTATCCACGATTACGGGGAGGTAAAGCCCAGCCTCCGGGAGCTGCTACAGCCAACGATGTCCGTGCCCGATGTTATGCCTGTCAGCAAGCTGATGGGGCTGATGCAGATGAATCGGGTACATATGGCAATTCTTCTGGACGAATACGGCGGCACTTCCGGACTGCTTACGATGGAGGATATCGTCGAAGAAATCGTTGGAGAAATTCGGGACGAATTCGACGAGGACGAGACCGTTGAGATTGAAAGGCTGGAGAGTCGACATTATCTGGTTGATGGCAAAGCGTTAATTAATGAGGTTAATGATGCGGTTGGCATTGGTTTGCCTGTCGATGAAGCGGATACGATTGGCGGTTGGATCTATCGGCAGCAGCCGGCATTGTCCGAGGGCGAGGTATGGCGTTATCACTCGACACGATTCATTATTCGGGAGCGGGACGAACACCGCATTCGCAAAATCGAAATTTTCGCCGACGATGCGGAAAGCGAAATGAGCGAGTATGGACATGCATAGCTAAAAATCAACTGAAAATCAATAATCTCAAATTAAAGATTCTTAACTTGCATTTTATTCATTTGAGTGGTAAAGTGATAACAAGGTCACCGAAGGGGAGGAAACGAAATGCGCAATAATACAAGAGGTTCATTAATCTGGTTGCGATTATTGCGTTTTTCGAACCACAGTAACCAGTTTTCAAACGAATTTTTAAAAAGATTTGATCTAACAACAGCGCAGTTTGATGTATTAATACAAATCAAAGTATATCAGCCGCTTACACAAATGGAGTTAGCAGAAAAAGTAACCGTCACGCAAGGGGGTATTTCCCGCATGCTTGCACGTCTTGAGAAAGAAAAATATATTGTTCGCAAGCAAGATTGGAAAACGAAAACGATTCGTTTAACCGAGAAGGGAGAAGCGATTGTGGAAAAAGCAATGCCAGCTCAGCTTGCGCTGCAATCTTCCTTTTTTGAGGATGTATTAAATGAGGAGGAAATGAAAACATTATATTCACTGATTACACGCGTGCATAAACATAGCTTAATCAAAGAAATACCGCCCGAGTAGTTTTTTAAAGTATCACTTGATTAATCAAGCGAAATTAGAGGAGGAATTATTATGTATAAAATCCCCGGACATCATCATATCTCGATGATCACAAAAAATGCTCAGACGAATAATCATTTTTATCAACATGTGTTGGGTTTACGAAGAGTTAAAAAGACGGTCAATCAAGATGATCCATCCATGTATCATTTGTTTTACGGAGATTTAACGGGAAGTGCAGGCACGGAGTTATCCTTTTTCGAAATGCCTATGGTTGGAAGAACCGTTCGCGGGACGAACGCAATTACTCAAATCGGTTTATTGGTACCATCCATTGAAAGTCTGGCATATTGGAAAAATCGTTTTGATCATTTTAGTGTCAAGCATGGAGAAGTGACCATGTATGCAGGTCGAGCGGCACTTCCGTTTGAGGACTCAGAAGGGCTTCGGCTTATTTTACTAAACAATAATGGCGAAGAGATACCCGATTTCTGGTCGCCTTGGGATGATTCTGCTGTTGAGCAAGACCATCGTATTTTAGGTATGGGTACTGTTGAATTGACTGTGCGTTCTTTGGAAAAAACGGCGAGAACTTTAAGGGATATGTTTGGATATATAGAAGTGTCGCACTCGGATCGTGAAACCATATATCAGTCTGTTGCAGGACAAGCATTTGGCGAAATTGTTGTAAAGCAAGAAGATGGGCCGAGTGAAAAGCCTGGTCGAGGAAGTATACATCATTTGGCGATTCGGGTGAAAAACGAGGAGGAGCTCAGTTATTGGGACAAAGCGGTAAAAGATCGCGGCTTTCATTCGTCAGGCATCGTCGATCGTTTTTACTTCCAAAGCTTATATTTCCGTGATTCGAATGGCATTTTATTTGAAATCGCAACAGATGGACCCGGTTTTACAATAGATTCTCCTGTTGAAGCGTTAGGAAAAGAATTGGATTTACCGCCATTCCTAGAAGCGAGACGACAAGAAATCGAAGCCCATTTAAAGCCGCTTGATTAAAGGAGAGGACGATAATGGAACAATATCGCATTGTTCTGGTCGATGCTTATGCAGCGATTCGACAAGCAAAAGATGCGGAATATGATTTTTAACGAACACCGCATTCGCAAAAATCTTATCCACGCGAACAATCGCGGCTTCTCGGTGCAACTGCCGACTGCCGCGATTGTTTTGTGTTCTGGCATATAAACCTGTGTGGCAAGGTTAGCCGTTATTTCTCTTCGCGCAGAATCTTGCGGTCGAAGATAAACGGGCCAAATGGTAGGACCGATGCGATACAAGCGGCGCCGAGCTTAAGGATCGTCCAGCGGTAACGGATGGCTGCCCATATGGCAGCGACCAAATAGAGCACAAACAATCCTCCGTGAAGCGCGCCGACCACAGCTACAGCCTCCGGAATATCCGCCCAATATTTGAGAGGCATGGCGACAAGCAGCAGAACGAGGAACGAGGTGCCCTCGAGCAATCCGACAAAACGAAGTCGGCCGATTGCGGTATTATTCATTCAAAATAACCTCCGGATGCAGATATCGTATTAAAGGTTGTGACCTCGCACTATTAAGTCTGGACAGGGGCAATGCCCGTCCATAGCAATTGTACGATTTCTTCGGCGGCTTGTCCCGAAGTTCTCAGATCGTTCACAATTTCCGTCCGATTGCGAACTGTCATCATGGCCACGAACGCATGGGAGAGCAGCAGGGGATCGCTTCGGTTCATCTCGCCGTCATCCATTGCCTTGGCGAACAATCGCTCCAGAAGCCGGTGAATATCCGCTTCGCGCTCGCGCACGGAACGGATTTGCTCCTCCGAGAGATCGGCCGAAGCTTCCCGCATCATCGTCTCGAAGTCGACATGTTGATTGCGCATATGGCGCCTCGCCACCTCTTGCAGCCGTTCCTTCAGCGTGCCAGGACTTTCGATGACGGCAGCGGTCTGGTCATGCGCCATCTTGAGGACGAACAGCAGCGCCTCGGTAAAGATGACGGATTTATTGGCGAAATAATAATAAACGCTCGCTTTGGTAACGCCGCATGCCTGCGCAACCGTCTCCAGTGACACTTTTTCGTAGCCATGTTCCATAAAAAGGAAGGAAGCGGTGCGCAGCAGCAGCGCCATTGTCTGCGGAGACTCGCTCGCTTTGGGGCGTCCCGGCTTTCTCTTGATTTTGTCCGACTTCAATGTCGTGTACCTCCTGTAGATACCCGTTCAACGAATGTTAACAAATTGCTCATTGATTAATTAACCTTTGGGTATATATAATAATGTCATCAACTTTATTTTACCACGAGTTGCCGTCCGAACCAAAGCCATAACATCGTTCGGGATCGAACAAGGAGGAGTAATGCACATGCTGGAGAAAATGGGGGCCTGGTTCGCCGGGCCGCGATCACGCTGGGTGACGCTTCTGGTCTGGATTGCCATTGCCGCAATCTTGACGTTGACGTTGCCGGCGGTAGGGGACAAAGAGATTAACAATGCGCCGAACCTGCCTGCCGACAGTCCATCGGTCATCGCGGACGAACTTATTCGTACGCACTTTCCGAATGAATCTGGATTGCCGGCTTTGCTGGTCTGGAACAGAGCTGGCGGACTGACGGAACAAGATTATGCCGCCATGCAGGCTTTAACCGCGGAGCTTGCCGAATCCCCTCTGGAAGGGCAAGAGGCAATCATCCCCCTTCACGAGATGCCGGCACCTGCGTTAAAGGGTATTTCATCGGAGGACGGGACTACACTCGTGTTGCCTGTCACCTTTGAAACTTATCTGGAGACGGATATCGTAAAAGAAAATTTGCATGCGATTCAAGAGAAAATTGAAGCTTTGACAGGCGGATTGCCTTTCGAGGCTGCCATTGATTCGGATTCGGAACTCAGCGTCCGTGTAAGCGGGCCAGCAGGAATTAGCGTTGACGCAACCGGCTTGTTCGAAAATGCGGACTTCGTGCTGATGGTAGCGACAGTATTGCTTGTCCTGGTGCTGCTGCTGCTCATCTACCGCTCGCCCATCCTTGCAATTATTCCGCTTATCGGCGTCGGGTTCGCTTATGCCGTAACAAGTCCCATCCTCGGCTGGATGGCCGGAGAAGGCTGGATTACGGTGGATGGACAAGCGATCGCCATTATGACGGTGCTGCTGTTCGGCGCAGGCACAGACTATTGCCTCTTTTTCATCACCCGCTTCCGTCAAGAATTAACCCGGGAAGGCAACCGAATGTCGGCGCTCCGCCGCTCCTATAAAAATGCGACCGGAGCGATTGCGATGAGCGGCTTCACGGTTGTTCTGTCGCTGTTCGCATTATTGTTCGCGCAATACGGTGCCGTCCATCGATTCGCGGTTCCGTTTAGCCTCTCGATTTTCATCATGATGATTGCAAGTCTTACGCTAGTACCGGCGCTTTTGTCCATTATCGGCCGCGCATCGTTTTATCCGTTCATCCCGCGTACGGAGGAGGAGGCCAAAGCTCGTGCCGCTGCAAAGGGGAAAACGTATGTTCGCCGGGATCCGGAGAAGAAGCTTGGCGCGAGGATCGGCAATCTTGTCGTTCGCAAGCCATGGACCGTTGCGCTCGTAAGTACGCTGTTGCTAGCAACGCTTGCTTCCTTTGCGCTGCCGGTCAAATACACGTACGATCTGCTGTCTACGTTCCCCGAAGATACGCCATCCGTTGAAGGCTTTAAAGTCATCTCGGAGGCTTATACGCCGGGCGAGCTGGCACCTGTTACCGTTGTCGTTCGTTCGGAAGGAGGAGCGCCTGCCGCCGTCGCGGAGAAGCTGTCGCAGCATCCTCTGGTCGATCACGTAGGCGAACCTGAGGTTAGCACCACTGACACTGCGCTCACGGCGTATACCGTTGTTTATCGTATGAATCCTTACAATCAAGCGGCAATGAATGCAATTCCGGAGCTTAAGGAAGCTGCTGCTGCAGCGCTTGCCGAAGCAGGGACGGCCGATGCGGCCAGCAACGTCTGGATCGGCGGGCAGACGGCCGAGCAGCATGATTCCCAGCAAGTTACGGTGCGTGACAACCAATTGATCATTCCGATCGTAATCGGTCTAATCGTAGTCTTGTTATTGGCTTATCTGCGCTCCATTACGGCAACGATCTATCTTGTCGCCACGGTCTTGCTCTCTTACGCCGCTGCACTTGGTCTGGGCTGGCTGATCCTGCACGAGCTTATGGGAATCGAGGCGATACAGGGCTCCATTCCGCTGTACGCGTTCGTATTTTTGATCGCCCTGGGGGAGGACTACAATATCTTTATGATCTCGAGCATCTGGCAGAAACGCAAGTCCATGCCTCTGCGTCAGGCAATCAAGGAAGGCGTTGCGGAGACGGGCGGCGTAATTACGTCAGCCGGCCTGATCCTCGCCGCCACATTCGCGGTGCTAGCTACGCTGCCTATCCAGGTGCTTGTCCAATTCGGCTTGATTACCGCCATTGGCGTACTGATGGATACGTTTATCGTACGCCCGTTCCTGGTGCCGGCCATAACCACGATTCTGGGCAAACGGGCGTTTTGGCCAGGCAAGGCGGAGGAAGCAGGCGTTAAGATGAAAGAACCGGGACGTTAATCGGCTTATATCGTTATAAATCTGTAAAGGCTGCATAACTTGCCCTTATTAATAGGGAAGGTTAGGCAGCCTTTTCAATTTGCCTGCGGAATGCAACATTTTACCATTATTGTTCGTTGTATAGTGGAATGGTATTCATAATAGGGTACAAGCAAGGGGGACACAATGAGAAAAAGAGTACATTTGGGAATTTCCATGCTTCTCGCCATCATTATTCTGGCTTCCAGTCTCGCATTGCCGCCAAAGCCGGTGTATGCGTGCAGCTGCGCCATATCGGATTCCGTGTCGGAAGCGCTGAACCGCAATGATGCCGTATTCGACGGCACGGTTGTTGCCAGCCATACGCCGCGGAAGTGGTTCAGCTTCAGTCAATCGTCGGCCGATCCCGTCACATGGACGTTCGAGGCCCATGAAGTATGGAAGGGAAAGGTTGCTCCCCGAATTACAGTGACCTCTGCGCAGAGCAGCGCAAGTTGCGGCTTCGAGTTCCGAGAGGGACAGCGATATATCGTGTACGCGAGAGGGACGGGGGATTCGCTGGAGGTCAGCTTGTGCAGCCGGACGACATTGACGTCAGCCGGCGGATCCGATCTTGTCGAGCTCGGCAGCGGTTCGATTCCTCCAAAGCCTTCATCGGGAGTGGATGGAGCGGGAGCATTCGGTATTAGTCAAGTGATGATACTGCTCGGTCTTATCGTTGTATTAGCAGCAGCTATCTACGCAGGGTTGCGTATCAAGCGGCAAAAGTAATTAAATCAAGAAAATCGCGACCAGCGTTGTTGCAGCCAGACCAATCAATACAGGCTTCAAATTGCGGCGTGCCAGCTCGAAAGGGCTGACGCCGCAAATCGCTGCGGCAGGGATGAGCGCCCAAGGAATGATAGTCCCTCCGCCGACCCAGATAGCCGCTACTTGACCGAGCGCGGTCAACGTGGCAACACCCGATCCGAGTGCGTGACCGAACAGCGCAGCGACGGAGCCGGCAAGCGATATGCCGGAAAATCCCGAACCGTCAAGCCCGGTAATAGCCCCTACAACAGTCAATGTGATCGCGCCGATCGTACCGTTTAAGGGAACTTCCGCTGCAAGCGCGACGCCAAGATCGTTGACAATACCGGCAGATGCCTCAGGAAGCTTCTCGCCGAACAAAGAGAAAAAGCCGGCGTCGCCCAGATAAAAGAACGCCGCGATTGGAATAACGGGTCCAAACACACGAAAGCCGAATACAAAACCTTCGATCAAATACCCCGTAGTTTTCTCCAGCCCTTTGCCCCGATGCGCCAACATGGTAATGACAAGCATAATCAGAATCGACGTGCCGCCAATGAGCGCCGTTGCATCGCCTCCCTGCAGATTAAGCAAGAACATCGCGACTACATTAAGCGCGAACAGGAGCGGGATGATCACCGCAAGCCACCGCCTCGTAACCAGCGACAACAATTCGCGGTCAGCCGCTTCATTGCTGTTTTCGCCAGAACCACTTGTATCCACAGACGCAATTAAGCCATCATTCCAGCGACCCAGACGTTGATCGCGACGCATCATCCAGAAAGCGGTCACCGTCGTTACGACGCCCATGACGATAACCAGGGGAATGCTCGCAAGCATCACTTCTTCGACATGAATGCCTGCAGCGCCGGCTGTCAGCCCGGGAGCGCCTTGTATAATGTAGTCGCCGGACAACGCGATGCCATGACCGAACAAGTTCATCGCCACCGCAGCGCCAAGAGCAGGCAAACCTACTCTCATCGCGACGGGCAACAGGACAGCTCCGATTAACGCCACCGCCGGAGAAGGCCAGAAAAATAACGATACGGTGAACATGATGATGCCGATGCCCCAGAAGGCGAGTGTTGGCGTTTTCAAGAATCGTGTGAACGGAGCAATCATAATTTCATTAATTCCGGTGCGAATGAGAATCCGGCTTAACGCAACGATCACGGATATGATGAGAATCGTACCGAGCAATTCCTTAATGGCATAAATAAAGCTGTTGAAAATACCGCTCACGGAACCGTCGATCGACACCGTCGCCAATATGCCGATGCCGAGAATGCCCGCGATGCAGACGAGCGTAGTATCCTTGCGCATAAGCATAAAGCCGATGATCGCAACGATAAAGGCCAAATAGACCCAATGCAGTGCTGTCAGTTCGATAACCATGCCTCTTCATCCTCCCGACGAATTGCGACAGCCTGCAGGCGCTGCCGTAGTGTACAGTATGCAGACGGGAGGGTAGGCGTTCATCCAATCAACGCCAGTCGTTCCTTGCCGGACGCGGCCTCTCAATTTGGGAAACAGCCATTGTTGCGCAGGCGATGACAGCTGTGCTATTCTACATAGCAGACAGCTCCGGATGTAAGGAAAGGAAGGGATATACATATGTTGCAGATCGTTATTATCGACGCGTCGATGACTCATTCCAAAGAAGATGGTTTTGTAGGCAGGGTGCAATTTAGCGTAGAGGGCCACGACAACGAATATGAGATTGCCTTGCAAAGCAAACGCGGCTCGGATTGGGGGTACGGGTTGTTTTTCTTGCACAATTCGGGCAACGAGGAGCAGCTTCTGGCGCTGGAGGACGAATTGGAAGAGGATGACGAATTGTTCGATTACCTGATTCAAACGGCAAAGAGCAAGCTGGAAGCATAACGAAAACGAAGAACCTCTGCTTGCCGGGAACGGCGAATTGCCATTCTTGGGCTGCAGAGGCTTTCTATTGTCTACATATTGTCTACAGTTCGATGGAGGAATCTTGTCCCCGGACCTTGCTTCGCTTCTGAACACGGTACACGAGGTAAGCAGCCGCGACAATGGCAATCGCAACAAGGATCCAAATGCCATACCGATAGATGACATCCGAAATATGCTGAACCTGGTCGCCGACGAAGCCTCCGATAAGGAAGTAGATCATCGTCCATACGAACGCAGAAGGATACGCAAATAACGCGAAGCGGCCGTACTTCATTTTGTTCATGCCCATTACATAAGGAGTCACGTGTCGCAAGAACGGCAAGCATAAGCTGATGCTGATCGCATATCCGCCGAATCGATGGCTCAGCTCCTCGGAACGGTCGATAAAGGCTCCGATATTTTTGCGCTTGCGGAACCAGTCGGCGAGTCTGGCGCCTGCGAATCGTCCGATGCTGTAACCGAAGCTCATGGCCGAACATATGCCGAGGCAAGTCATGATAAAGGCGGGAACGGGAGATAATACGCCTGAGAAGGCAAGTGCGCCTCCCGTCATGACAACGGCTTCGTTCGGGATCGGCAATCCGATCAGACCCAGACATAACACCAGGAACAGCGCGACATAACCGAGTTGTTCAATTATAGATAATAATAAATCATAGCCCATATGGCATTTGCTCGCTTTCTGAACATCACTCGTTTGATATTCGTACAGTCTCTTCTTATAAGTTATCACAATTTCGAAGGCCTGAGAACCTTACTTACGTCTCCTGAGCGGTCGGCGTTTCACTCTTTAACCATTTCGTAACTATTTTCGACGGCTGTTGCGCTAACATAGAAAATAGCGAATGGGGAATACCGAGGGAGAGAACGTCGAGATGTATGTATTCCAGCAAAAGGTGGCAGAGCTTAGAGAGATCGAGCCAGTTGTATATACAATATGTTTGTCCCTGACGGATAACGAGCAGGCTGCTTGTGCCGTCGCCAAGAGGGCGTTAACGGCTTTATTTCAGGATAACGAATTTTGGATACTGGATGCGCGGAATCGAAGGCCTTATATTCTCAAGCAATGTTTGCGCAGTCAAATGGGGCAAGAAACAACGAATTTTCAGAAAAAACAAGCTGCTGCTGGTATTTGAACGAACAAAATGACAACATTTACATACAGGAGCGCTATCATGTCTTACTTACTCGAAAAGGGGCAATGGAGAGATTGGCAAATCACTTCGGTAATCGTCCATAAAGGAAATCGAAAGGAGACAGAGTGGCACGAGGGGGGCGAGGACGCCATCGGACCGCTCTATTCGTGCACCAAAAGCGTATTATCGGCGCTAATCGGTATCGCCGTCGACAGAGGTGACTTGCCGGGAGTAGATGAACCCATTGACAGGTGGTTCCAGCGATATGCAGCCGGCGGAGGAGACGACTCTTGGGGGCAAATCACGATAAAACAATTGCTTACCATGACGCCTGGATTCGAATGGCCGGATTTCGACAAGCCTTATTGGGAGCTGCGCAAATCCAGGGATCCCGTCGCCTATGCGTTAAATCAGCCCCTTGTACATTTACCGGGGCATGCTTTTACATACAACTCCGGCGGATCGCATCTTTTATCTGCGATTCTGACGGAAGCGACTGGGAAGTCTGCCCTCCAATATGCGAGGGAGCATCTGTTCGAGCCGCTTGGATTCCGGGCGGCAAAGTGGTCGGAGCGGGGAGGCATTAGCGAGGGCGGGACGGGTCTTGCGCTGACAGGAAACGATCTGGTGAAGTTCGGGGTCCTTTATTTGAAGGAGGGCCTATGGGATGGCAAGCGGATTTTGTCCACATCGTGGATATCGGATTCAACGACCATGCATCATCGTGCCTTATTGCATTACGAGCCCCCGATCTACGGCGGCTTCGGGTATCATTGGTGGTGCACGCCATCCAACCATAACGGCGTAGCCGATGGTTACTTCGCTTTCGGCCATGGCGGCCAATATTTAATGATCGTGCCGGAATTGGATACGGTCATTATGGTGCGCAAACGGATTACGAAGCGTAATGAAGCGATCTGGTCGCGCAAGCTGATATTTGACATTATTCTTCCGGGGCTGCTCCGGACCTAGTTAGTCCTAACAAATTCTAACGTTGTCATCAATCGGCTTTCGTTCCTGTCGTCAGTTGCCAAACCGATTCGTCGAATGATGTCCGACATGTTCGAATTACGATGACAATTGTACGATATTAGTCAGAATTACCCAAAACTAGCGATTGGCAAAGAATAGGGCTTTAACGCTGGCAACAAAAGTTGTATAATCATGGAAGCTGCCAAGCGACACAAAACCCAACCTAAGAGAGAATAGCTGATCTTGGGCTGGGTTGTTTTCTTTAGAAATGGAGATTAATAGCGATGAACGTACATTCTATCAACCATTTATGTTTTTCTGTCACGGATCTTGAACGATCTATCTCCTTCTATCAACATGTGTTCGACGCGAAGCTGAAAGTAAAAGGAAGGAAGCTGGCTTATTTCGAGTTTAACGGATTATGGATCGCGCTAAATCAAGAAGATATCGAGCGGCATCACCATGTTCGCACGTATACGCATATTGCGTTTACGATTGCCGAAGAGGAATACGACAACGAAGTCAGGCGGCTTGAAGCGCTGGAAGTTGAGCTGTTCGCAGGGCGGCCAAGGGATGATCGGGACAAAAAGTCGATCTACTTCCTCGATCCGGACGGTCATATGTTCGAATTGCATACCGGAACATTAAACGATCGGCTTGCCTACTACAAAGCGGATATGAGTCATATGGAGTTTTATGATGAATCCTGACGAACGCGCACTGGCGCTGGTACAATCCGAGATGGATTATATGTCGGACCGGATGACGGCTATGCTGGAGCAGCCGGGCAACCCTATGGGAGTCGAGATGCTGCGATTGGACCATGCCATCGCTTATTACAGCCGCAGTATGCCATGGCCGCTATTCAATCATGTAAAGGGGCGATTGTCCCCCGATGATGTTGAAAAAGTCATCTTGTTCTATGAGGAACGAGATCGTCAGCCGGAGCTTCAAATCACGCCAAGTCTTTATGAAGCCGATACATTAAAGCTACTCGCCAAGCGGGGGTTCTACCAATCCGGCTTCCATGTATCCATGTATAAGGATTCGTTTAAGGAGTCGGATGCACGCTTACCCGATGACAAGATCGAAGTCCGAGAGCTGTCGGATGACGAATGGTCAACCTATGGAGACATTCATTGTCTGGGTACAGGACTTTCCATCACCGGAAGGGATCACGTCGCGGATAATAACCGATTGCTACATGACAGACCAGGCTGGCATTATCGGCTAGGCCTTGTAGATGGACGGGCTGCTTCTGTAGGCGTCATGTTCGTGAGGAACGGAATGGCTTCATTTACCTTCGCGGCTACATTGCCGGAGGAGCGGGCTAAAGGTCTTCATACCGCTATTCTCAAGGATCGTCTGCTTCTTGCTCGCCAGCTTGGATGCAGGCTTGTTGTTGCACAATGCGCATATGGATCTGCAAGCCATCGCAATATGGAACGGGTTGGCATGAGGATTGGCATGACTCGATCCACTTGGTCCAAACTATAGTTGACATAACTATTATTATGACACTTTACGGAGGCTTACATTTTATGCAAAATCCTATACTTAATCGGATAAGCGGCATTTTTGTACCCGTGAGCGATATTGAAGCGGGAAGAGCCTGGTATTGCGAATTGTTGGGGATGGATCCAAGTATGGATATTATCTCGGGCCATTTGTGCTGCATCTCCATGCAAGGCGGACAAAATATCGTATTGGATAGCAAAGTGTATGCACCTGAGAACGTGTTCAAGACGCCGATGTTTCATTTTGACACGGATGATATTGATGAGGCTTTTTCCTATATGAAGGAAAAGGGAGTAACGCTGACAACCGGCATTGAAAACGGCCATTGGTTCGGATTCCAGGATCCCGACGGAAACCATCTAATGATCTGCAAGATCGATTAATGTATTGCTTACCATAAAGGTGTGTGTCACAATAAGGGCAGCACGAGCAGAACAACAGAAAGAATCGAGGGTTATCCGTGAAATTCAGACCTTGTATCGATCTACATGACGGCAAAGTGAAGCAGATTGTAGGCGAGACGTTAACAGAGGGCGTCATCGTCGAAAACTTCGTCTCCACATACGATTCGGGCTATTACGCCGAGTTGTTCAAGCGAGACGCTCTGACAGGCGGACATGTTATCATGCTCGGCCCAGGCAACGAAGCTGCAGCCATTACGGCACTCAACCGGTATCGGGACGGCCTGCAGATCGGAGGCGGCATTAAAGCCGACAATGCCGCTCTTTATCTGGAGCAAGGAGCGACCCATGTTATTGTAACGTCCTATATTTTCCGGGATGGCAGATTGGATGAAGACAACTTGTCCCGAATCGTTAGCGAAGCCGGCAAGGACAAGCTCGTCATCGATCTAAGCTGCAAGCAGAAAGACGGCAAGTGGTACGTGGTTACGAATCAGTGGAAGCTCTTCAGCGACTTCGAGGTCAATGCGGACAATATCCGTTATCTGGAGCAGTATTGCGACGAATTTCTCGTACATGCAGTAGATGTGGAAGGCAAGCAGAGCGGCATTCAGCAAAGCCTGGTAACCGATTTGGCGAAATGGACCTCGATCCCGACTACTTATGCGGGCGGAGCAAGATCCATTGCCGATATGGAGCTATTCCGCGATTTATCCGGCGGCAAGCTGGATTTGACTATCGGCAGCGCGCTGGATATATTCGGCGGCGCCTTGTCGTATGAAGATGTGGTGCGGTTCGGACGTTGATGGTTCATAATCTCGTTAAGTCATAAGAATAGGATTGCCGCAATACATTAATAGAAGTTCTTAACACCAGGAAGCCGACGTTCCCGTAGAGGAACTCGGCTTTTTCGGACTTTCTGCATGACAAAGGTTATCGAGTGCATTATAATGTGAAACGATGGTAAAATCGGGATCGTAAGGGAAGGGATCTCTTTAAATAGGCTTAATCGTATTTATACGTAAACAGGAGGGATTCCGAATGACCGCCGCGCTGCTAGGCAGCTTTATCTCCGCAATGGCCACCGTTCTAGGGGCGGTGCCGTTGTTATTCGTTCGATCATTGTCCGAGCGCTGGAAGGATATTCTGGTCGCCTTTACAGCCGGCATTATGGTATCGGCTTCGATGTTCGGTCTGCTCCCGCAGGCACTTAAGGAATCGGGGCTGATCCAGCTCACGATTGGGCTTATACTGGGCGTCGTGGCGCTGGATTGGATCGAGAAATCCATTCCTCATATCGACGTTGAGCAAAAAAAATATGTCAGTTCCTTCGATTCGAAATCGCTGCTCGTCATGTTTGCGTTATTTATCCATAACATACCGGAAGGGTTAAGCACGGGGTTCAGCTACGCGAGCGCGAATGAAGGGTTAGGGCCAATGGTAGCCATTGCGATCGGGGCTCAGAATATGCCTGAGGGGCTGGTTTTGGCCGTATTTTTGACAAGATCCAATGTAAGCAAGCTCAAGCTTATGCTTATCGTCACGTTGACCGGACTTATGGAGGTCGTATCGGCGATTGCGGGCTACTTTACGGCGAGCTATATCAACGCATTAATCGGGTACGGCCTGGCATTCGCTTCCGGAGCGATGCTGTTCATCGTGTATAAGGAACTGATCCCGGAATCGCATGGACATGGCTTTGAACGATCCGCTACTTATTCGTTTATATTGGGATTGCTGCTTATGATCTACATTAGCCATTTCTTCGGATAGGGATAACCTTTGGGTTGTCCTTCAATCACTTAAGAGTTTACATAATAAATTATATGTTAATATACTGATGTTCGTTAACGTAAAAATTATTATGTAAACAATTGCGACAAATGACTTTATTTAATGTGATTAAGTATAATCAAAAAACGCGAGTTTCGGGCTGAAACAGTCCCGGAACTTGCGTTTTTTTGTTTCATCTTTGACTTCTCGTGAAAATTTGCGTGGTTTGTCTCTCGTGCAGGGATACCGGGATAACGATTTGCTCCAGGGTGGAGGGTTCTCGAATGGTTTTCAGTAACAGTTTAACGGCTTCAGTGCCAATCAGCTCAAAGTTTTGTTCGATCCAACTGAAGTAATCACTATCCAAATTTCTAATTTGGGGATGATCAAAGCAGAGGATCGCGAGATCCTCGGGAATTCTCTTGCCAAGTTTGCCTGCCATCATGGCAAGGTAAATGGCTGTTTGTGGAGAAAAGGCGAAAACGGCAGTAATTTCTTGTTCTTTTTGCAGCCACTCCTCGATCATTTCTTTCATGCTGTCTTCGTCCTGATAAGAGATATCATCAAATTGGGTCAACCAATAATTGGTTTCAAGTTTAAGCTTATTTTTTTGGGCTGCATCCAGATAACCACGAAACCTGTCTTCCGAGCTGGATGTCTTGGATTTGGTGAAAGATAAAATACCAATATGCTGATGACCCAGTTTGGCCAGGTAATCAGTGCCGATCTGCCCGCCATCATAGTTGTCGGAGTAGACCGCATTTGTTTTAATGCCAGGGAGATAGCGATCGACCAGGACAAAGGGGAACTGCTCGGATTTAAGCCTGAGTATTTCATCACTGTAAGCTTCTCCATCAACGGGAAAGATGATTAATCCTTTTGCACCGGCATCAATCATTTGGCGGATGGCGGCACGTTCTTCGGACTGCGTCAAAACGGATTGAACCATCAAAATGATCCCTTCATCGCGGCACACCTCTTCGATGCCGCGAAGCAACTGGATGCTTAGGACATCTCCGATTGCAGGCATTAAAAAACCGATTTTATTAATTTGGTATTCCAAGGCTCCTTCTTGTCTGGTCGGCTGAAGCTTGGGTGAAGAAACAAAAGATCCTTTGCCTGCCACGCGATAAATCAGGCCTTCGTCCACAAGATGTCTTAGCGCTGTCTTGATGGTAATCCGACTGACTTGAAATTGGTTTGTCAGATCTGTTTCTGTGGGGATTTGATCTTCTGGTTTAAGGGCGCCTATGTCAATCTGGTTTTTTATATATTCTCTGATTTGAATGTAAAGCGGTTTGTTTTTTTGTTGACTTTTCATATTTATCCCTTCCAACTAAATAGTGGGAAAACCTAAAAGCATATTATTATATGATATTATCATCTTTCTTGATAAAGTTCCATACATAATACTTCGACATGAAGCTTGAGAAACCCCCTAAACGATAAAAACTTTTTGGGAGCAATAGCTGTAACGGAGAGGTGTTCGCCTATTTTAGTATAACAAAGTTTTTCAAAATCCTAAATATTATATTGACATATTACAATATGAAATATAGGATGATGAAGAGCAGAATTGCTTGACTAGCCAGAGCCTGATCGGGGTTATTTTTTGGAAGGAGAGAGGGGGGGCGCATCATGTAATGTGGAAGTGGTCAATATCGTTTTGGTAAGCGGTTGCAGGATGGGAATTGCTTTCATTTTCAGACATGTATGAAGGGGCCAGGAATGATCACAAGGGAGAGGAAAGGTACAAATTATGAAAGTGAATATGATTGGGGCGGGCAACATTGCGGATTACCATGCACGGTCCATAAAGGCTTTGGGCTATGAATTGGGAATTATTGCGGACTTTAATGAGAAGGCGGCGCGGCAATTGGCCGATAACTATGGCTGCCGCTGGACAACGAATACGGATGAGCTGTTGGCAGAAAAAGCGGATTTAGTTACGGTGGCGGTTCCGAACGCTTTTCATTTTGATGTGGCAATGGCTGCTGTAAAAGCGGGGCATGCTGTTCTGTGTGAAAAACCGATGACTCGCTCAGCACAACAGTCCAGTCAACTCGTTGAGCTTGTCGAGCAAAGCGGACAGCCATTTTTTGTTGGCTACATGAAGCGGGTGCACCCAACGGTGCAGAAGTTTAGAGAATATGTCGCGCGAATTGGAACGATGCGAAGCGGCTTGGTCAGGGTGTATCATCCCATGCCAAGTGCGAGTTGGCCAATCATAAAAAACCAGCTTGCCCAATCTCCAAATGCGGCATTGGACGGGGTGTTCGTTAATTCAGGCAGCCACATGCTGGATTTGCTGCTCTATTTGGCAGGACCGGTAAAGAAGGTACTGGCTGCGCGCATGCAATACCAGGAAGGCTGTTTTCCTAAAGTGGATCAAATGACCCATGCGCTGCTGGAGATGGAGAATGGATCGACTGTAACGGTCGAGTGCGGATGGCTTCCCTTGTTCGGTGTTGGGAAAAGGGAGAACGGATGGGATGAACTCATCGAACTTCGCGGTGAATCGGGGTTAAGTACGCTTCATACCACACTGTGGGAGCGTCCGCAGTATGAATCGCCGGTAGCTGAATTGTGGGATGAATCGATAAAAACGAAAGAGTCGTTTAATGCGGGCATGGTGGATAACTTCCAGGAAGAATATCGCTTAATCGAAAAAGCGTTGTCGGGAGAAGAGGTCACTTTGGCTACAGCGCGAGAAGCCTTCGCTGTTGATCAATTAATTGATGATATCTTTGCCGCCGCCAAACATACAGGAGAATGATGTCATGTTAATTAGAACCGCCTACTTAAAATCGCCTTGGCAATGCACATTACGGAATATTGATTTGCCTAATGAAATACCTGATGGCCATGTGTTGATACGAGTGGAGGCATGTGGCATTTGTGGTACGGATTTGAGTAATGCAGCCGAAGGAACGGCGGATTGGCAGCCGTTCGGTCACGAAATAGCCGGAGTTATTCATGAGCTGGGCAGCAATTGTGAAGGCTTGAATGTTGGAGATCGCGTCGTTTTGGAGTCGGCTGGATTTTGCGGGAGATGTGACCTGTGTCGGAAAGGCAGAGTGGATTTGTGTAATAAAGCGCCTCACTTTTGGCATGCAGGGCCTTCTATGGGATTCAGCGAATTCATGTTTGCTCCGGCTTGCGGCGTGGTCCGCTATGAAGGGCTGACGCCCGAAGCGGCCAGCTTGGCGGAACCGGCAGGCGTTGCGCTTGATATGGTCAAAACAGCGGATATTCAACATGGCGATCGCGTTTGTGTGATCGGACCGGGACCAATTGGATTAATGGCCATTCCGATGGCGCTGCGAAGCGGCGCAGTTAAAGTGGTGTGTATAGGCCGAACCAGGAATCAAGCCCGACTGGAAGCAGCAGCGCGTTTAGGTGCAGAAGTACTGGCAACCGACCGTTCTCTAATCGAGCATGATGAACTGCACCGGCAGTTTGATCGGGTACTGGTGACCGCCCCCGTCTCGATTATTCCGGAGGCGATTTCTTTGTTAGCCTACGGGGGAATCATCTCCTACATTGGCATCGGGGCAGGATCCGGAACGATTCAATTTGATGCAAACGATTTTCATTATAGAAAGCTCCAGTTGCGGTCCAGCTTCGCCAGTCCAGCCCTGTATTATCCGATTGTATTAAACATGCTGAAAAATGGCACTATTCCTTCCGACATCATTATATCCCACCGTCTGCCCCTGAAAGATATCCAAGAGGCAATGACATTGTGTAAAGAAGATAAGGGCCAGATCGTTAAAGTCGTGGTGGTGCCGGAAACGGATATGAAATCGAATAAGGGAGGTTGAATAACTATGTTGAAAAAGCGAGCTATCTCCTTGGCCCTGGCACTTATTATGGCGGCGACAACATCGATAACCTTACAGGCGGAGAGCGCACTGGCGACAGGCAGCACGTTTCCCAAGATGGAATCGGCTGACACGCTTTATGTCTATGACATCCGCAACGATTCGGCTGAAGCGAAGCTGGCTGCCTTGACGTTGCAGGGGCTGATTAACCAGAGCTCGGCCGAAGTTTATGTATTGACGAGAGAAAAGAATCTTGACCAGTTGTGGCTGGATGAAAGCGGGAAAAGCTATACGCCTGTTACCTTGGTCACAGGAAGCAATCCCGGGCTAAGAACGATGTACAGAGATTATCAAACCTTGATCGACAAGCTCATCGTATGGGAGGGCAGCAAAGACTGGACCTTCAACATTGCCTTGATGAAAGGCGCTTTGGAGGCAGGTTTGCCTGTAACGGACAGTATCCGAAGCAGTCTGATTTCAGAGTTTGGAAGCCAAACGGTCGAAGACATTCGTTCCAACTGGAGCAGCCGGGTCGATGCGTATGAATGGGCAGTCGATCATCTTATGCCTTCCCTGGACAAACGAATTTTGTTTTCTGCCGGTCTGCGATTGCCCGATTGGGTAGATTATCCGTGGAATATCTTTGATTACGTGGTAGCGAGCAAATCCTTCACTTTCTACCTGGATCCTCGCAATCCCGACGAATATGATGTGTTGATACATATCATCCAAGAGGGAGGGTACCCGCCTGGTACGTCAGTGCTGGGTTATGCACCGAATTCGGATGACCTGAACGCATACACCAATCCCCACGGGGTCGGGTACGTGGTCTCTGATTTCTATTCCAATGGCAGCGTCTGGTCGAGCTTTGAGAACAAGACCTATACCCAGCCAGCCGGAGCAGCTGTTGAGGCAGAGCCTGGCAAGGTTTATGTGTCCATCACGGCGAGCGACGGCGACAACCTGCAATACGCGCAGCAACTGATTGATTATTTCCAGGATCCCGCTATGGGCGATGTTCCCGTAGGTATTACCATAGCGCCGGTTCTGCGTGAGCTGGGTTCGCCAATCCTGGATTTCTTGTACGCCGAAAAAGGCAATAACATTGAGCTTGTTGCTGGCCCGTCAGGCTATCAGTTTATTTACCCGGATCATTATTCGAGCAGCGGATACGAGGCATGGTTGGATAACAACAAACAATGGTTGACGGACACGGGGATTCATACCGCAAATGTATGGCGCATGCCGATAAACAGCGTGTACCACAAACAGATGGTAGACAGCTTGGCGGGCAGCGGAGTGAAGGGGATTTTGCGGGGAGACGATATCCAGCCGATCAATGCCTACCATGGTATTTATACAATATCTCAAGGCAATATGCTCATGAACGACGGAGATATCTATAACATTTTGAGCCATGTATCTGCAGATGCTTCCCAGCCTGTTTTTCACAATCTGTACCCTATATTGGCTTATTACGGCGTGGACGCCAATGGAGAGGCAGTGTTCTTTGAACGGTTGAAGGAAGAGATAGACAGATTGCAGCAGGACTTTCCCGGCAAATATGTATTTCTTAAACCTCAGGATATCGTAGCCACCATTGACCAATTGAACACGGACATCCAAGGCGTCAGCTTTGCGGCTAACAACTCGGATAAAGAGACGCTACATATCTATGAAGATCAATTTTCCAATCTTGATAATGGTCATAGATTTGCAGATGGCGATACAAGCTGGGTCTATAAATTCGATCTCGCGGATGATATCGATCGAGCTACTCTCACTTTGGATATTGGCGGAGATTATGAAGTGGACATATCCAAGGATGGCACGAACTGGAGTGGCGCTGCCAGGGCTAACGGCAATATAAACAGAACTACGGTAGAAAGCGACCTAAGCGGGTGGTTGATCAACAATCCATCAAAAATCATCTATGTAAAATTTATGGATGGAAGCCCGTTGGATGGGAATGGACCGAGCTTGTACCATCTTACGCTGTCATCGGAGATAAGCGGCATTTCCATGACGACTCCGAGCTATCTGGATAACCAGTTCATTGTTCAAAATACAGGTGCGATTGACAACGATCATCGTTATGCCGACGAAGACAGGGTCATCGTATATAAATTTGATTTGACTGACGATGTGACAGACGCGACGCTTACCATGGATATAGCCGGCGATTACGTAGTCGATGTGTCCAGTGATGGAATCAACTGGATCACTGCTGCCAATGCCAATGGCAATTTAAGCAGGACTACGGTGACCAGCAACTTAAGCGGATGGTTAGTCAGTAATCCTTCCAAAATCGTTTATGTGAAATTTAGGGATGGAAGCCCGTTGGATGGGCATGGACCAAGCTTGTACCATCTTAATGTATCTACTTGAGTTGGCCGAACGCTATCAGTGACAGTTCTGCATCTATTTTGCCGTTTTTGGGGGGAGAAATAGGATGTTGAAGAAATGGCCTATATCAGTTGCGCTTGGTTTGTTATGTATAGTTATCCTGGCAGGTGCAATAGTAGCGCTGCAGATTAGAAATAAACAGTCAGCAAGCAGCACGTTTCCCAAGATGGAATCAGCTGACACGCTGCATGTCTATGACATCCGGAACGATTCGGCTGAAGCGAAGCTGGCTGCCTTGACGTTGCAGGGGCTGATAAACCAGAGCTCGGCTGAAGTTTATGTATTAACGAGAGAAAAGAATCTTGACCAATTGTGGCTGGATCAAAGCGGAAAAAGCTATTCGCCTGTTTCCTTGGTCACAGGAAGCAACCCCGGGCTAAGAACGATGTACAGAGATTATCAATCCTTGATCGACAAATTCATCGTATGGGAGGGCAGCAAAGATTGGACCTTCAACATTGCCTTGATGAAGGGGGCTTTGGAGGCTGGTTTGCCTGTAACGGACGGGATCCGAAGCAGCCTGATTTCAGAGTTTGGAAGCCAATCGGTCGAAGACATTCGCTCCAATTGGAATGGACGAGTCGATGCGTATAAATGGGCGGTCGAACATCTTATGCCCTCCCTGGACAAACGAATTTTGTTTTCTGCCGGTTTGCGATTGCCGGATTGGGTAGGTTATCCGTGGAACATCTTTGATTACGCGGTAGCAAGCAAATCCTTCACTTTCTACCTGGACCCCCGCAATCCTGACGAATACGAGGAGATGAAACACATCATTCAAGAAGGAGGCTACCCGCCTGGTACGGCTGTGTTGGGCTATGCCCCGAATGCGGATGATCTGAACGAATACACCAATCCCCTCGGAGTCGGGTACGTGGTCTCTGATTTCTTCTCCAACGGCAGCGTCTGGTCGAGCTTTGAGAACAAAACCTATACCCAGCCAGCCGGAGCAGCTGTTGATGCTGAACCTGGCAAGGTTTATGTGTCCATCACGGCGAGCGACGGCGACAACCTGCAATACGCGCAGCAGTTGATGGATTATTTTCAGGATCCGGCCAAGGGAGATGTTCCTGTAGGTATTACCATAGCGCCGGTTCTGCGCGAGCTGGGTTCGCCAATCCTGGATTACTTGTACGCCGAAAAAGGCGATAACATTGAGCTTGTAGCGGGCCCGTCAGGCTATCAGTTTATTTACCCGAATCACTATTCGATCCATGGATACGAAACCTGGTTGAATGAAAACAAGAAGTGGCTGACGGATGCCGGCGTTCATACAGCGAATGTTTGGCGGATCCCTTTAAACAGCGTATACCACAAGCAAATGGTAGACAGCCTGGCGGGCAGCGGAGTGACGGGAATTTTGCGGGGAGACGATGTCCAGCCGATCAATGCCTACCATGGAATTTATACCTTGTCTCAAGGCAATATGCTTACGAGGGACGGGGATATCTACAGCATTTTGAGCAGTGTATCGGAAGATCGCGAGCATCCGGTGTTTTATAATCTATACCCGATTCTGGCATTTTACGGTGTGGATGACAATGGTGAAGCGGTGTTCTTTGAGCGCTTAAAAGATGAGGTAGCCAGGCTGCAACAGGATTTTCCCGGCAAATATGTGTTTCTTAAACCCCAGGATATCGTAGCCACCATTAAAAAATTGAACACGGACATCGAAGGTGTCAGCTTTGAGGCCGATAACTCCAGTGCGGAAACTCTATACCTGTATGAAGATAATCATTCGGCTATGGATGAAGGTTACCGGTATGCAGATGGAGATGCCAGCTGGATCTATAAGTTCGACCTGGCGGACGATATTGAGCAAGCTACGCTTACGTTGGACATAGGTGGAGATTATGAGGTGGATGTGTCCAAAGATGGCACGAACTGGAGTGCTGCTGCCAGGGCAAACGGAAATATGAACAGGACTACTTTGGATATCGACTTAGTTGATTGGTTGACTAACAATCCATCCAAGACCATTTATGTCCGATTTAAAAGCGGGAATCCGCAAGGCGAAAATGGAATGATTTTATATTACAATTCTTTGTCAATATTATATTGACACATTACAATATAATATATAATATGACATTGGGAAGCGTTTGCAATACGATTGAACAAACAAAGGGATCTTACAATGATCAAAGGAGAGGTACATGTATGAAAGAAAGCAGAAAGACATTATTTAAATGGGTGGCAGCGATGGTGATGGTCGCCATGCTGGCAGCTTGCTCTACAAAAGCACCTGCACCATCTACGAACACACCTACGAACTCTGTAGGAGACAGCGATCCGGTCAGGCTAACGGTGTGGGCCCAGCCCAGTCTGGACTGGCCAACGAATACGGACAAAAAAAACCAGGATTTGTACGAGTATATCCAAGGAGAGATGGAGAAGAAATTCCCCGGAATCATTATTGATTATGTAGGTAAAGGCTGGGGGGATGATCTTCGGCAAAATCTGATGTTAGCGGTTATGGCCGGGAATCCGCCAGATGTATCGTTTGGTGAGGATTTTGTCCCGGAATTAGCGAAGCTGGGTGCTCTTTCCGAAGTGCCTGCTGATTTTACAACGGATCTTGCAGACGGGCCCATGGAAGCAGCGAAGTTTGAAGACAAGATCTACGCGGTATCAGGTATGACCGGGATTTTCGCATTAATGTATAACAAAGATGTTATGACAAAGGCGGGTTTAAATCCGGATGCGCCTCCACAAACTTGGGATGAATGGTTAGATCTGTCCAAGAAAATTACAGAAGCAGGCAAAGGCGAATACTTTGGCTCGGTGGTTCAAACGACGGGGCTTGGCGGCACGTTCCGAATTGCACCGTTTATGAGACAGCTTGGAGGGGATCTGACATCACCCGATTCGGAAAAGATAACTTTCCAGTCGCCGGAAAATGTGAAAGCATTAAGCTTCTTGAAGGAACTTTCCCTTACAGCTCCCAGCGGTTCAACCGCTTTGAACGATGAAAATGCGTTGTATAACTTGGTCCATCATGGAAAAGCGGCATTTGGTGTTGCAGGTCCTTGGCACATCTCCTGGTCTCAGAACGAAAAGTGCAATTGCGGCTTTGCTCCGTTACCTGTCCCTGAAGATGGGGAGCGAGCTAATGTGATCGTAGGCAATACATTGTGGTTTGTATTAAAGCAATCGAAGAACCAAGAAGCGGGAATGGAATATCTGAGAATTATCGCGAGCAAGGAATATCAAGAGAAGTTCGCTATTGCCTCAGGCAGAATGCCTTCAAATAAACTGGCGATTGCTAATACTGAACTGGTAGAGCTTGTACCGCAGTTGGCGGTTTATGGTGAGATTGTAGCGAATGAGCAAGCCGGTCCGCTTCCGTCATACCCGAAGAACGGTCCAAAGATCTGGGAGGCTTGGCATAAAGCTCAGGAGTCGGTATTAATTGGAGATAAGTCAATCGAAGAGTCATTGGCTGAAGCACAGAAAACCGCGGAAGACTTATTGAAATGAGCAGGATTTTAAACAAAAAGGCTATCCCCCGTGAAACTTTGGTTTCCGGGGGAGGTTCTGCTCCCGATAACGTACAGTCCACTCACTTGCAGAAATGGATGCGTCGACATAAAGAAGGAATCATCGGCTATTCCATTTTATCTCCCATGATATTGTATTTTTCGATTTTCGCCGTGTTCCCGGCCTTGTTTGTTATTTATTTATCGTTAACAGAATGGACGGGTGTGGCCGGATTGCCCGAATGGGTGGGAATAAAAAACTTTCGCACATTTTTTACACAAGGCGATTATGTAGAGACGCTGATACGAGCTGGCGTATATGGCATTATTATTTTATTCTGCAGCTTGATCATCGGTTTATTGATTGCTCTGTTATTGAATCAGAAGGTATTTGGAAGCGGGGCCATACGTACGATTTGGTATTTGCCAGTGCTTGTCCCTTTCGCAGTCGTTGCCCAAATGGTTAATACCCTGCTCAGTCCGGTTGATGGGGTAGTTAAACAAATGATGATTCGTTTTGGCATGGAGCCTATCGTTTTTCAAGAGAGTGCCTTATGGATGAGCTTTTGGCTCATTATCATTACCGTTTGGAAAGGTGTCGGAAGCACGGTCATCATTTATTTGGCGGGGCTCCAGGGGATTGACACAACCTTATATGAAGCAGGTAAAGTCGACGGTGCGAGCAGATTGAAAATATTTTGGTATATCACCATTCCTTGCCTGAGGCCAATTACGATGTTTTTATTGATTACAGGAATTATCGGCAGTTTTCAAATTTTTGAACCGGTACAGCTCATCACGTATGGAGGTCCTCATGGAGATACGAACATTATCTTGTATCGCATCTATCAGGATGCTTTTCAGGCCTTTAATTTCGGGATGGCGAGTGCATCTTCAGTCGTCGTATTGGTCGTGACCTTGATCTTGTCCGTTATGCAATATCGCATTTCGCAACGCCGAATGACATGATCAACTGAAGCTGGATTGCTGATGAAAGGAGAAAGTCAGGGTGCAAAAACGAACGCGCTTAGAGTCCTTGATTATCTACGGGATACTTGCAGCAGGTAGCCTTATTATGTTTTATCCCTTTTTGTTTCAACTTATGGCCTCTTTGGGGACGAATAAGGACTACTATGACACTTTCATTGTCCCGATACCAACGGAGTGGCAATTGGAGCGATACATTCAGGTGTTTACGGATCCACAAGTGTATCGGCTATATATCAACACTTTAATACGTTGTCTCTGGTACATTTTAACAACCTGTATTATTGCTCTTGTGGCAAGCTACGTGTTCTCCAAGCTCAGGTTTAAAGGCCGGGATACGGTATTCCTTATCTTTCTTGCCTCCATGATGATTCCAAGCCAGGTAACGTTAGTGCCTACTTATTTGCTCTATGTGCGGTGGCCGTTGGCAGGCGGCAATGATTGGCTGGGCCAAGGCGGTCACGGCATGCTTGATTCCTGGGCAGCTTTATTGGTAGGAGGACTAGTCCCCGTATATGCAATCTTCTTGATGAAACAGATGATGGATTCTCTTCCGTTTGATTACGAGGAGGCGGCGCGTGTGGATGGTTCGGGAGTGTTCCATACCATTTTCCGGATTTATTTCCCCATGACCCGTCCGATTCTAGCCGCACTGATTATCATAACGTTTATCGGAATATGGAACGATTATTTATGGCCCCTTATTGTGATCAACAGTATGGATATGCAAGTGATCGCTACGGGGATTTCCTCCTTGATGGGAGAAGCGAAGCAGGTGGGAAGAGTACCGGATTATCCGTCGATCTTCGCCCTGGCAACCATTACGATGATTCCGCCTATCCTCGTTTATTTATGGCTGCAGAAACATTTTATTCAAGCCTTCGCGATGACGGGAGTAAAAGGATAAGAGAATGGCATTCTAAGAGGCTTTCAACTATTATTTATTGAATTGGGAGAAACCGAAAATGGAAAAAAACCGAATCGAAAAAATGTATGTTCTTTCGCAGACTCATTGGGATAGGGAATGGTATCAGGATTTCCAGAGCTTTCGCACCCGCCTGGTCTACATGATGGATGAATTGATTGATTACATGGAGCAGAACGCCGACTATCGCTTTTTTACGATGGACGGCCAAACCATCATGCTCGACGACTACCTGGAGATTCGCCCGGAGAATCGTGACAGATTGCAACGGTTAATTCAGGATAATAGAATTGCTATTGGCCCCTGGTATGTCATGCCGGATGAATTCCTGGTCAGCGGCGAATCATTGATTCGCAATCTTTTGAGGGGAATAAGGGATGCTCGTTCCTGGGGAGTTCAACCCATGTTGTCGGGGTATGTCACGGATATATTCGGACATAACAGCCAGCTGCCACAAATTCTCCACGGCTTCGGTATTGATAATGCCGTATTGTTCCGAGGTTTCCGCGGGGATGCGGACCCTGCGGAAATTTGGTGGGAGGGGGCCGATGGCAGCAGAGTATTGGGATTGAAGCTGGATGAAGACCGTTCGTATAGCGATTTCTATTTTGCGTTGAGATGGCCCTTTTATGATCGTGATAATGCTTATGAGGAACATCAGGATGAACTGATGGAGCGGGCCATGATGTTGATGGATTATAAGAATAAACGGGCCACCACCACAATAGCTTTGAGCATGGATGGGGTGGATCACGTTGAAATCGAACCGCAATTGCCTTGGATGCTTAAAACCTTGAGCGAGAATAAAAAGTTGAATGTGCAGTTTGTTCATGCCCATCTTGAAACCTATCTACAAGACTTGCGTGGAAAAGTCGGGGATTTGAGGGTTTATAAAGGGGAGCAAAAGGAGCTTGCTTATAATGGACTAAACAACTGGGTTCCGGAGAACACCTTGTCTTCGCGCGTCCATTTGAAACAGCATAATCAGCATTGTGAAAACTTGATCGAAAAATGGGCTGAGCCATTGGGCGTGATGGCGGCTTTGGAAGGACGAGCGTATTCCAAAAGCTTTATCAAAAAAGCATGGGAGTTTGTGCTGCAAAACCATCCCCATGATTCCATTTGCGGTTGTTCGATTGACCAAGTGCACCAGGATATGATTTATCGGTTTGACCAATCCCGCTTGATAAGCGAACAGATGATTTATGAACAAATGAGCTACATATCCAATCATCTTAACGAGGAGCAGCTTGGTGGGAATCACGCCTTTACGGTATTCAATCCTTCGCAGTCTTCCGTAGAGGGGATCTTTGAGGTCGAGCTTAGTCTTCCTGCAAACTCGGATGTTTCGGTAACGATGAAAAATTCGTTAAACGGCACTTCTTTTCGAATTTATGATGCGGAGCACAATGAAATTCCTTACCAATTGCTCACTATTCAAACGAACAGCATGCACCTGTATAGACCCTATAGAGAGCTTCCCCGTGGTGAAGCAGTGGATCGGTTTCGCATTGCGATGCCAGGCAAGGTACCTGCTTTCGGTTATTCGGTTTATACATTGGAAAGGTATACGATTGAAAATCATGCTCCTTTGGAATACAGTGCCCCAAAGCTGATCGCGCCAGTGCGCTACCCAGGCTCCATGCAGATGGATGAACATACCTGGGATAATGGGCGCATTCGATTACGCGTAACTTCCAATGGTACCATTCAAGTAACAGATGTCCAAACGGGACGCTTTTATGAAGGACTATTACTATTGGAAGATGAAGCGGACATCGGGGACGGCTGGAGTCATGTTTCACCAATAAATAATGAAACCGTACGTTCTTCCGGCGTGCAAGCTACGGTATCCACTATGTATGATGGACCCTATCAAGCGTGTATTCGTATCCAACTCAATCTTCGTGTTCCGAGGGGCATTGAAAGTGATGAGAACAGCAGAAGCAAGGAATGGGTTGACATGCCGATTACGACTTGGGTCGAGTTGAAAAAGGGTGATCCCATCATTTATTGCAGGACTTCTGTTCACAATACAGCTCGCAATCATCGTCTGCGCATCTTGTTTCCCAACGGATTGGATACGCAACATTACCATACAAGCACCCCATTTGATTTGGTGAAACGACAGATTCAGCGGCCGGATCGGTCTGATTATTTGCGCAAGGATTTTGAAGTTGTGCCGCATAACGGGATTGTTACCGTGGATGATCACAAGGATGGCCTGGCCATTTACAGCAAAGGGCTTTATGAGGTTGTTGTCCGAGATAATAACCAGCGCACAATCGCGTTAACTTTATTTCGTAGCACGAGTAAGGAGGTACTATCGGACGGCAGCGATGGAGGTCAATTGCTGGGAGAGCTCGAATTCAATTATGCTATTAGGCCTTTTGCAATCGAAGAGACTCATCCTGCGCCGCTCTGGAAGGAACATCAGCAATATGTGACCGGTATTCGTTCGCTGAACCGGAAACCCGGCAAGCTATATCGGGAAACCCAGCAGCAAGGAGCCGGCGGATTATCTTTAAGCAAGTCGTATTTGACTCTCGCATCCCAAGCATTGATTGTGAGTGCCTTTAAACAATCGGAGGACCACGACAACAGCTACATCGTTCGATTATTTAATGTAACCGAACAAGAAGGGGCAGGGACATTGACTTTTGAACGAGCGATTGCTTCGGCGGAATTAGTCAATTTAGACGAGGCTCCAATAGCCGATTTACCGGTTACGGCAAGAGAGATTCATGTTATTGCAAAAGCCAAACAAATCATTACAGTGAAAGTAACTCTAGTTTGATGAGGGTGATGATATGCTTGATGAGCGAATGAATGTTCCTGTAATTTCACTTACACATCCTAAGCCGTTTCAAGTGATTCAAAGAACAGGTTATTGTGCAGCGCAAGCTTATGCTAATCATCCAGGCGGGCCAAGACTGGGAGAAGGAACTTTTATCATTTCAGGTACAGTTTCCAGGCGAACGCAAGGCAGGCTGGAAGCCAGAACGTTGCTCCTCCAAGATGCGTATGGAATAGCAGTAGACTGGAAGGACCTGGATGCGGAATGGGAGGGAGAGCAGTTCGAAGCGACATTTCTTGTTCCTGCAGGAGGCTGGTATCGATTAGAACTTCGCTACATCGGCAAGGAGCGGGGGGAACAAAGCGATTCCGTCGTTGTGGAGCCAGTTGGCGTTGGCGAAGTTTTTATCATAGCTGGGCAATCGTATGCGGAGAATTGCAATGACAGCTGTATGCGCATAGAAGATCCGCAAGGAAGAATAAGCGCATTAGACCCTCGCTCGCAAGAATGGAGAGTGGCCCATGATCCGCAGCCGACGGTTAATCGCAGTAACGATAATGAGCAGAGCCGGATGGGAACCATCTGGCCTGCAGCGATGAACCACTTGCTGCCATTGCTAAGAGTTCCGATTGGCATGGCGAATGTAGCTGTTGGTGCTACATCCTCCAGACAATGGATGCCTGGCGAACCTTTATTTGAAAATCTACAGCATGCAGGAATAGCGGTCGGCCCCTTTAGAGCCCTGCTGTGGCAACAGGGAGAATCGGATGTGATTGAGGGGACTTCAACCGAGGTCTATAAGTCTCGCTTGCTGGCCATAAAAGCAGCACTGGAAGAAATCTGGGGACATTCATTCCTGTGGCTGCCTGCCAAATCCACCTTGCATCCAACCGTTTACATCAAGCCATTAGAGGAAGGGAGTATCCGGTTGGCGATTGATGAGCTCTGGTCAACACCCGGTTTTTTACCGGGCCCAGATACTGATATTCTTGCAGGTATCGGGTTGCACCGTGCATTGGAAAGGGAAAGCGGGCATTTCACTTTGTTAGGGCAGCAGCAGGCCGGTTTACTGTGGTGTATAGCTATTTGGAACCTGTTGCAGTTAAGCGGAGTTGCGAATGAATAGTATTAAGATGTGGTGCGGTTCGAACGTTGATGGATCGTAATCGTGTTTAATCATAGGATTAGGATTGACACAATACAATGATAGAAATTCTTAACGCCAGGAAGCCGACGTTCCCGTAGAGGAACTCGGCTTTTTCGGCTTTCTGCATGACATAGGGTATCGTATATATTAGGAGTGCTGCTTATGATTTGTATTAGTCATTTCTTCGGATGAGGATAACCTTTGGGTTGTCATTTTTTTATTTTTTGATTAAGTTTACATAATAATATGTATGTAAATATTATAAATTTCGAAAGAGAAGCTCCAATTGAAAATCAACCAGGGTTCCGGCGTTTTCTGTTTCGAGGCCTTATGCGTCCGTAGGCATCTTGAGAACAACCGTCTGTGGAGAGAACCTGTTTGATTTTGAGAGCAGGGGAGTGCATTGGACCAGCTCTTAAACGGCCAATAGTGTAGATTTTTAAGTTGAACTTAAAATTAATGCTCCAGTCTAATACTTTCATTGCACTGGACATTAAGTAAATGAATATAGTTAATGAGGTTAATTAAATAAGACTGTATTTGTAGAGGGTATAATGTAATAATTACGATTTTAAAAAGTGAATTCAAGATTGTGAGGTGTTCGATATTCGTAGTTACGTAATTATATTTATGTAAACATATTAGAATCCATTTACGATTTATGTTCGTTCACGTAGATATCGATACAAATTGGGTAAATCACTGGCCGTTCCCAAATGATCTGAATCGCGAGCTGTGCGAAACAACTAATTGCGTTCTGGCATTTTTGCTGATCCATAATCGGAATCAAATTCATAAAACGATTATAAAAAATGAGCAGCCGGACAAAACATAACTGATAAAAACATATCAGATAAAACATGAGGTGATAAATGACCTGGAATCAAAGTGCACAAAAGCAAGGCAAACATGCTAAATACATATAAGATCGATAGCCACTCATTTTTCTTAGCTATACATTTACACAAAACTCGTATTTTGTACATATGTATATA
Organism: Paenibacillus sp. MY03; assembly: GCF_002165585.1. Lineage (NCBI taxonomy): Bacteria > Bacillati > Bacillota > Bacilli > Caryophanales > Paenibacillaceae > Paenibacillus > Paenibacillus sp. MY03. The sequence goes on from NZ_MXQD01000012.1 coordinate 63,960, forward strand.
GATTGAATCAACCCTTTGATATGACTGGTTTTGATTGGATTGTGTCACAATCAATCACTTGCTTTCAGCTTACTTTTTTATTACCCTCTTCCTCGTTTTGTTTTTTTATAGTCACTCAACCAAGAAGCCAAGATCACTACTGATCTTGGCTGAACAGGAAATATGATATTAAGCCGGCGGAATACTTTGTGGATTATTAAACACATTTTTAGGATCGTATTTAGCTTTTGCTTTCCGCAATCTTGCATAGTTCTTGCCATAATAAACTGGGCCGGAACATTTAATACCTTGGTCTGGTACGTTAATATACGAACCTACAATGTAAGGCTGTAGCTTTTTCCTGGTGTTCCGAGCTAGGGCAATATTCCTAGCCGCATGAGATGGCTTCACCCACGAGCTGTTCCATTCTACATAATATTGCGGATCACGCCAGTAGAAGGCTGTAGCACGAGGAGCCATATTTTTTATAGCACCACCCCAGTTGAGGAAGAAAAATCCAGCAGGTGTGCCTCCCTCCGCTTTTTCCAAAAACTCTCGCATAGGCTTAAACGCTTTATCAGGGAATGGCTTTCTGCCGAAGCCACTGGAGAACTGGTTGCTGAACTTTTGAGTCAAGATCGGGTCGGGAGCTAACATATATTTAGTAGCTTCCAGGTAAGGAAGGTTCTTGATTTCTTTTGTTGGTGTCCCAACCCTAAGAATTGGCTTAAGGAAATGAAGAGCTGCCTTTTTCGATCCGAGGTAAATGCCTAACATGCTAACATTACCGCCCTTTTTGGGACCAACAGACAATTCGCTGCCCAGCTTCGTACTTGTGAAAGGAGCCCAGCGTTGCCATGCTTTAACGATCTTCTCAAATTGGTTCCATGGCCAGGTGATAGTGAATACGGTAGCATTCTCTGGAGCGCGCCTTACTTTGAATTTATATTTGGTATATACGCCAAAGTTACCGCCGCCTCCCCCACGGGAAGCCCATAGAAGATCGGAGTGACGTTTATTGCTGGCACGAAGAATTCTACCTTTTGCGTCAACCATTTCAAGCCCGATGAGATTATCGCTGATTAGGCCGATCGTCCGTTGGAGCGGCCCGATACCACCACCTGGCGTAATACCACCGATACCGACGGTAGGGCTGTCGCCAAACGGGGCCATATATCCTTGCCTCGCAAGCTTATCAACGATTCTTCCTACTCGGTTGCCCGTCCCAACAACTACGGTGCCACATTTTTTGTCCAGTTTAATGGACTTAAGTTCGCTTGTATCGATTACGATACCACCATTAACCTGCGAAAGGTTAGTTTCCAAGGCATGCCTTCCGCTTCTTGGTCGTATAGGAACATTATTTTTACGGGCCCATCTTATAGCGTTCGCTACATCCTGCGCTTTCTTTGCAAAAACAAAAACTTTAGGACATCTGTCCGTATGAGGATCCCAGTTCTTTCGAGCTGCGTTATAACCAGGATCTCCTTTGAATACTACTCGCCCAGTAAGCTTAGTTATTGAATTCACTTATCCAACTCCCTATAGGTGAATGATATACTTTTTTAAAAATTAGGCATTCCCATATAACGTATGATGAAAGACTTAACCCGGTATGGGCTGGTGCTGATAACGGTTTTATATAGTAAAAAGCCGCTATCAAAATTGATAACGCCTTTACCATTTCAGATCTATTTGATTAATAAATACTTACTGTTCGTACAATAACTTTTAGTAAACAGGTATTTAAAATTACCTATCTATATATTTCCCCCCATTTGTCCATAGCATTTTTTTTATTGAATCTTATATTAGTGTATGAACACTTGTCTTAATTGAAAATGGAAGGAGGGATTTTTTGAGCCACAATCATAATATTTTATCAACCGGTGTATTACGAAGACACTCGAGTACGAAATTCATTACTGTTGAAGCGATGAATGTTGATCCTGATGATTTCCGGTCAGTAACTGTTCAAATGTTTGACTGGTCATCCGGTTCACCTATTTTATTACCAACGGTTGATCCGACAACTCAAACGATACCACCTAATCAATACAGAACATTTAGATCATTTGAGATTCCTCCTGCGACATTTTCTTATGAAGTAAGAATAATACATCCTAAAGATAAAGATGTTGTTACAAACGTTTTTGGACTTAGCGATATTTCATTTGACCCACAGGAAGGAAACAATGTCTTACAACATGACTTAGCTAAAGTGAAATTGAGTTAAGCTGTCCAATAAGTCCCCAAAATAAAAAGGCTGGGCGAGAAAACGCAAGGTTTTCCGTCTAGCCTTTTTTGTGTCGCCTGCTGTTGCAGGAATGCAGCGAGGCGGATGCCGTGCATAGATCACGGATTTTTCGTCATCCTCAAATGGTATTCCAGTGTACTTGGCGGTTCCCCTTTGCTTTGGTCCATTCGGGCAAATGAATCGATCATCCAACTCCTCATACGTCTGCATTACCGAATCTATCTTTCCCTTTTTTAATAAATCGTCATCTTGATCCTTACGTGACGTCATGTTTTATAGTTAAGCTACCGGTAAACGACCAGCGCGCTTAATGGAGATGATTATGGAGAATCAATGGAAAGTCGGCGAGTTCGCCAAGTATCGATCCAGATTAAAAGAAGATATCCATCGAAAGAGGCGAAAATAATGAATGAACGATCTGTAGTCCATGATACTTTTGTGCTCGAACGTACCTTTAACACTACGCCATCGCGTGTTTTCTCAGCTAGATGGGTACGATACCCCGGCTGTTCGTGAGCATGGTACGAAGGCAATACTGGACATACTCGGGAAAGCACTGAGACAGGAGGTATGATGTTTGCTGTGACAGTGACAGTGATGAAGGCAGGATTAAAGGATTGGATTGGGCTTGCCGTGCTGGCATTACCCGCGCTCCTTGTATCTATTGATGTCTCCGTAATGATTCTCGCGCTGCCGCATATCGGTGCTGCTCTTGGGGCAGATAGCACGCAGCAGCTATGGGTCATGGATATTTATGGTTTTATGCTTTCCGGGTTTTTGATTACGATGGGCACGATCGGCGACCGGATTGGAAGGCGCAAGCTGCTAATGATTGGGGGCGCCGCATTTGGCGCCGCTTCGATTCTAGCGGCATTCTCACAGAGCGCTGGGATGTTGATTGCTGCCCGGGCACTGCTTGGAATCGCGGGAGCAACACTTTCGCCCTCGACACTTGCCCTTATCAGCAATATGTTCCATGACCACAAGCAAAGATCCTTTGCCATCGGCATATGGCTGACTTGCTCCATGGGCGGCATGGCGCTTGGACCGGTTGTAGGTGGAACGCTGCTGGGGCATTTCTGGTGGGGATCGATATTTCTACTCGCAGTACCTGTCATGGTGCTGCTGCTGATTCTGGGTCCCTTCCTGCTGCCGGAGTATCGCCAGAAAGATGGGGAACGTGTGGACCTTTTAAGTGTAGGCTTATCTCTCGGAGCGATTTTGCCTATCGTTTACGGCTTTAAAGAAGCAGCCAAGCATGGTTTTCAAACACTTCCAATCGTGACTATATTGGTGGGGCTTCTGATCGGTGTTCTGTTCGTACTGCGGCAGCAGAGGCTTTCCAGCCCACTGCTCGATTTGCGGCTGTTTACTAATTCAGCCTTCAGCACATCTCTTGCCTGCATGTTCGGGGTTACCATGACAGGTGCGGTGATGCTGTATATCGCTCAGTATCTCCAATTTGTTAAAGGATTGTCGCCACTTCAAGCAGGGCTGTGGATGCTTCCGGGAGTGATCGGTTCCATGAGTGGTATGCTGCTGTCGCCCCTAATTGCGCGGAGAGTCCGACCTGCTGTTCTCATAGGAGCAGGATTGATCTTGTCGGCCGCTGGATGCGTACTGCTGGCCCGTATTTCCCCTGCTTCAGGTCTCATGCTTCTGGCAGGGGGTTATACACTCTTTAACCTTGGAGCTTCCCCTTTCCAGAGCCTGGCCAGCGACTTTGTCGTGGGGTCAGCCCCGCCTGAGAAGGCTGGTTCCGCTGCCTCGATGCTGCAGACCAGCGGTGAATTTGCCTTTGCTGTTGGAATCACCGTCTTAGGCAGTCTGGGCACGGTAGTTTACCGCAGCAGAGTCAAGGATACGATGCCAGTTGATATACCCCCTTCTGTAGCGCAGGCTTCCGGGGATAGTCTCGCCAGTGCCACAACCGCAGCGGAAGGCTTAAGTGTACTGGCTGCAGACAAGCTGCTGACCAGGGCACACGAAGCCTTTACGAGCGGACTGAATGTGGTTGCAGCATGCTGCTGCGCGTTGATGCTCGGATCTGCCATAATCGCTGTGATTCGGTTTTGGAAAAAAAGGCCGATCGGTACATCCGAGCCACAAGAACCCGGCAGAATTTCAACGGCTGCATCTGAAAAATGAAAGAGAGTACAAACAATGTACAAATTACAATCACTGGACGGAACCCCGGTTGCATAATGTACGAAATGTTTGATCACTGTCAGTGGATAAAAACATGTAAACTATGAAAGCCGCATTATATGCGGTTTTTTTGTTTTAAATACGGATCCAGATGAAGAGCTAATTGCCTTTTTATTGGCTATCGGGACACAATATAGACAACGCCCTTCTCCTTATATGTATAGTTCGTTATCATCCATTTTTAAGTTTCCGTATACTTCTAATTTTTTGTAACCAGGCTTGATCTAACAATCTTGGGAAGAGACGATAAATACGCCATGCCCACCGAACGGATGTCGGGAAAATAATGATAGCTTTATTTTTGATAATGCCCTTTAATATAATATCAACAGCCTCGCTTGGATTCATTGCCCCTACGGGTAGAGATTCCACTATTTTTTCATTTGGAACATTGGCAACCGTCATATTTTTATAAATGTCGGTTTGAACATGTCCGGGACAGATGATACTAACCTTAACCCCCACATCAACTCCCTCATACCGTAACGATTGTGAAAGACCGACGACTGCGTGTTTACTTGCGCAATATGGCGTGTTGCCGGGCTGCGGCATTAATCCTGTGGCAGAGGCTGTATTGATGATATGTCCAAATCCTTGTTTGGCCATCACCCGATAGGCTATCGTCGACCCATAAAGAACGCCATTCAAGTTGATATCCATCACTTTTTTCCACTGCGCTAGGGTCAAATCTCTGACATCCCCGCCAATCGCAATGCCGGCGTTATTAAACATATAGTCAATCCTGCCATATTGTAATACAGTATCATCAATTAGCTGTTGAATATCGGTTTCGCTAGCGACATCGACACGCATATAGTTTGCGGTTCCACCGCTATTTATGATCTGATCAGCAGTCATTTTAGCATGATCTTCACGAATGTCTGCAACAACAACGCTCGTTCCCAATTTAGATAATTGGAAACAAAGTTCTCTTCCGATGCCAGCGCCTCCGCCAGTTATAATGGCAACTTTATTCATAAAATGATTCACTATATACACCCTTCCTCTGTTGACTGACTTGAGTCAATAAAATATAAAAATAATACAACTTCCGAAGAAGTTGTTAATCGATGCCTAACATGCGTTTATAAAAATACTTTAGCTTCCCTACTCTTTCTTCATCGGAGATGCTTGAATCAATCGACTGCCAGCCGTATAAACAGAATTTCGCTGTTTCCTCAGGGTACGAGCAATTGAAAGAACCGTCCGCATTTCCAATTTCAATTAATTCTTTGAATATAGGGAGAATCATTTTTATTCCTGTGCTGCCAATTCGCTTGTGAATCTCCTCATTCTCGTGCTGATGTATGGTTGTAATTAAAGAAGCATCTTTTTTTAACATGTTGCTTGTAAATAGGAACATTTTTTCTAATCGATCCGCTGCACTTATTGTGTTGTCTTTCATCAGAACCATTAAATCTACCAATATCTCTTTAGCCCACTCTTCAACTACGGCATCGAGCAATTCTGATTTTGATTTCACGTAGTGATACACAAGCCCATGTGCAACACCCATTTTATTCGTAATATCACTAATTTGAGTTCCTTCATAACCCTTCTCCTCAAACAATTCCTTGGCTGTCTGAATAATTTCAGCGCGCCGCTCCTCTGGTGGCTTCGTCTTTCGGGCCATGGATGTTATCCTCCTTATGAAAACCATCGGGTTGCTTCAAAAATGAATATAACATGCTCATTGACTTGAGTCAATCGGAATTCGTACCGGCCCTGCCTATTTTCTGCTTGGGGTACCACCGCCGCCGGATCAAGGGTCGGACGTTACGGAATCATCATCATGAGGCATGAGGGATAAGCCGCGTTCTGATAATGAGTACTCAACCTTTGGAGGTACTTGCGGATATTCCTCGCGTATAATAATTTTATCCGCCTCCATTTCTTTCAACATGATACTGAGCGTTTTAAAGGTGATCGAACCGATACATCGCTTTAGTTCGTTAAACCGCATAACTTTATTTTCTGATAGCCAATACATAATGATCATTTTATATTTGCCGCTTACTATGGACAACGTATACCCGAAGCCGGTGTCTTTTAGTTTTACTCCGCTTGGAACACAGGTATCAAGCAATGCAGTCACTCTCCGTATCTTTAGTTTTCTATAAAATCCTGTTGAACTTTTGAATATCGACAAAGTTGCGTTCAGCCATCCGATTCAGTTTTAGATAGCTGAATGCGTATTTATAATAGTGTCCGTGCCAATTGTCCGATAATGCTTGTTCCCAGTAGGAGGCTTCCAAGGGACTCCAGCTCTTCTCAGATACTGCAGCCGAAGAAGATACGGCCTCTAATTGGTTCGCGAAATTTAAAATATCTATCCTTGTGAAAAGGGCCTCATCCAAGACATCTAAGCCATCTCCATTAAAAGCTTGCTTAAGTTGTACGATAGCATGACCGTGGGTAAGTATATGCCCCAGCTGCATATCGTTTTTTTCCATTTGAGGCATCCTGGAAAATCCGTGGAATAGATCAAGTACCATTGCTGGAGTAAGCTTGAATCTTTCGACCTTTGTCTCGAGCCCATCCGGATGGATGACCACATTCTCACCGTTAGTGGTTACATAACCTGGGCCCGATTCTCTGAACCCCTCAAGTAACTTCTTCATGGCCTGATATAATTCGGCGGTAGCGGAAACGTCGGAGCGAGTGAGTAAATCAAGCATATAATAGGCGTAGATGACGTCATGTCCAAGCGAATTGGCAGTACCGCTATTCTGAATCAGCAGTTCTATCAAACCGGATCGGCAATCGTTATAAGCCTTATCATTCCGATACTTCTCTGAGTTTTCATGCTCCTCAACTGTTTTATCGAGATTCTGATAGATTAGGTTTCTAACTCGCTGGGTACCAGTTTTTCTTCTAAAAGATGAATCAATGCCAACACCGCACACGCCCAATGACCATCCCAAATGTTACTATTGGAAGCTTCAACCATTTTTTGGCATGCCCATCTCCTGAAATAATCATGACTAACCATGCAACCACCCCATTTTTTATTAAACTCGTACATAGGCCCAACCAAACAGATTATCCACGTTTAAAGAATCTTCCAGCCGTGCCGTTTAGCCTCCGCACGGAAGTCCGGTGTCGGAGATACGGCAACAGGGTAGCCCACCGACTCCAACATGAATCGGTCCGGCAGCGTATCGCCATAGGCGAAGCTATTCTGCCAGTCGACTGGACGATTCGTTTGCTCCTCCCAGTCCTGAAGCCGCTTCACTTTACCAGATCCCGAACAGAAAATTCCAACTATGCGCCCGGTCAAGCGACCATCGGAGGTCATTTCTAACTCAGTCCCCAGCGCTTGCCCACCGAGCCGTTCTGCAAAGCGCTCCAGTAAGGGCTGGACGACCGCAGAGACCAGCAATACCTCACGCTCCTCAGCCTGATGACTGCGTAGAAGGTTTGCCACTGCTTGCCTGACTTGTTGCCGCTCCACCGTACGATGAAAGTATGGCTCTAAGGTAGTTAGTTTGTCGCCGGCCATCCACCGAACAATGAGAGTAGTGCCAAACAAGGTAAATCTTTCGCTTGAAATCAAACGTAGTTTTCTCAACACTCCGGCACCGCCTGCCAGGCCAAAAACGAGCACCCCGCGTATGCGCCTGTAGCCGCCTTTCCAAAGCTCCTTGGCCAAATCCGGCATCACGCTCTTGTTGCCCTCCAACAAGGTGCCGTCGAGATCAAATGCTGCAATTTGCTTCGACATCTTCAAATAAAGCCCACCTCTTGCTGATGTTCTATGTTTCTTCCACAATCGCCGGCAATCACCTATGCCCTAACTGTGAGTATAATATTAGATGTACAAAACGGATTCGGAGGGATCGACGTGGGACGTTATATTACGGTGGAACCCGGCATTAACCTATTTGTGGAGGATATTAATCCGGCGGGCAGGAAAACGATCTTTTTCATTCATGGCTGGCCGCTTAACCACAATCAGTTCGAATATCAGTATGATGTACTTCCAGCGATGGGCTACCGCTGCGTTAGTATTGACTGGCGTGGATACGGCAACTCAGATAAACCATTCACGGGCTATAGCTTTGACCGTTTGGCGGACGATGTACGAATCGTCGTGGGGGCGCTGCAATTGAAGGACTTTACACTGGCTGGTCATTCGACCGGCGGGGCGATCGCAATTCGGTATATGGCGCGGCACCAAGGTTTTGGCGTAAACAAACTCGTGTTGATCGATGCGGCAGCGCCGTCTAGCTTAGACAAACAGACGGCAAACGAGTTTATTACAGCCACCTTGAACGACCGCCCCAACATGCTGCATAACCTGACTAATATGTTCTTCTTCCAGCTTATTACAGGTCCTTTTGCCAATTGGTTTATGCAGATGGGACTGCAGGCAGCTGGCTATGCCACTGCGGCGATCATGGCCACGCTTCGGGACGAAAACGTGTATTCTGATCTTCAGAAAATCGACGTACCTACACTGATTGTACACGGCGTACACGACAAAATCGTTCCTTTCGCCAAAGGGCAGGAAACGAGCAAACTTATCAAGGGCTCGCAGTTCGTCCCATTCCAATACAGCGGCCACGGGCCTTTCTGGGAAGAACGGGAGCGTTTTAATCAACTGTTGATGCAATTTGTTGGTTAAACTGTTAACTCGATTGTCTCAAATAATTGCCTGATTCTCTCTAATGGCGGAAAGACGCAATGTCTTCCGTCCAACTTTTTTTCCTGCTTTTTCAGGAAAGTGGCGAGGTGGATGCCTGCCACTTAACATTCAACCAAAACGGGGCGTCCAGCATTCCGTTTTCACTGATTTATTGGATAATCATTTGCCAGGTGCCGGCCTGTTTGGGGATTGTGTATGAATTTTCATACACGTTTAGCCAGGTGCAGGCCTATTTGGTGGATTGTATATGAATTTCCTACACGTTTGGCCTGATCCTAGCCTGTTTGATGAATTGTATATGAATTTTCGAATTTTCATACACACTTATCCCGGTGAAGCCACTTGTGTTGAATTTTGTATACAAGCCTACCAATATAATCGAGCCAAGAGGACATCGGGGCTATGGAGTCAATTGCCACATTAGATACGAAACAAAGCCTCTTCTTTTCTCATCGCGATCCAGAAATGGTGAAATGGCTTGGTACACGAAAACTCGAAATCTAATTCATAAAGCCAGAACTACATTTGACTCCTTGGGGCGAATGCATTGACATGCCCATATTCTCTTTACAGACCTTCCTCATTAACTAGATCCGCAAAAGCTTTGTAAGCATAGTCCAAATATTTTTCTCTTCTTCTGATAAGACCTGTTTCAATAAATCGATACGCTTCGGGTATAGGGTACACATTTAAATCTTCATATGGACCTTTTAAAACCGATTTAGGTAAAATGGTTGACGTCAACCCCGCTTTTACACTGCTTAAAATCGTTTCTAATGAACTAATCTCAATGAAATTCTTTAATGCAACTCCCTCGTCCTTCAACCATTGTTCCAATTTCATTCTGAAAGGACAACCTCTTGGAGATATCGCCCACTTTTGCTCTATTAAAGCTGAGACATCGAATGTCCTGCCAGATAATAATACAATTTCATCCGTTAATAAATAGTCTGAAACGAGATTTGTTTTAGTCAGTTCACCTGTTACAAAAGCAGCATCTAACTCGAAGTTCCTTACCTTCTCCATTAATTCAAGAGGATTGCCTGTTTCTAAACTAAGAGATACTTGTTCATATCGCGATTGGTAAGAAGCAATTAGGTTCATGAAATTCCCGCACGTAACCGTTTCAACAACACCTATTTTTAATGATCCACTTGGTTTACCGTGATCTTGTAGTATTTTGATCGACTCATCTGCCATTTGCAAAATTGAATCGACATACTTTCGAAAAAGGGCGCCTTTTTCTGTGATCTGAACTCCTTTAGGTCTTCTATAAAAAAGCAGGACACCTAACTCATCCTCTAGTCTACGTAACCTTGCAGTTACATTGGACTGAACATAATCTAATCGCTCTGCAGCTCCAGAAATGCTTCCTTCTTCAGCAATTGCTTGAAATATCCTCAGGTCGCTTAGTTCCATGAATCACGCCTCCATCATAAAAAGTGATATCAATATCACTAACAATCATTATACTTGATGATAATATGCATGTATACTCGACACAGACTATTAAGAGTGGAGATGGGGAAATGGAACACTGGCTTTAATTAAGCATTAAAGATCAGAAGGAGTGATTCTTTTGGCAAATTCATGTACCACTGAAGGGCCTGAGGGGAGAACAATTCAATCCGTGAGGTTCGCCGGCCCGCGCGAATGGGCCGGGCTCGCGCTTCTCTCCCTACCAACCATCCTGCTCGGACTCGACCTGACGCTGTTGCATCTGGCGTTGCCCGCGCTAGCAATCGATCTGCAGCCCACGAGCGCGCAGGCCCTATGGATCGTGGACGTGTATGGCTTTATGATCGCCGGCTTCCTCATCACGATGGGAACGCTGGGTGATCGCATCGGGCGGCGCAAGCTGCTGATGGTCGGTGCGGCTGTTTTTGCAATCGCTTCTGTACTCGCGGCCTATTCGACTAGCGCATCCATGCTTATTGTAGCACGTGCGGTACTTGGTGTGGCTGGCGCGACACTAATGCCATCGACGCTGGCACTTATCAGCAACATGTTCGTAAACCGTCACCAGCGTGCGCTGGCGATTGGGGTTTGGGCGACCATGTTCGCGCTTGGCATGGCGGCCGGCCCGGTCGTGGGCGGTATATTGCTAGAGCACTATTGGTGGGGGGCGGCCTTTCTTGTCGCGGTGCCGGTGGTCGGGCTCCTGCTTGTAGCCGCACCATTTCTCCTTCCGGAATACCGGGCACCACAGAACGGCCGGTTGGATATCCTGAGTGTCACCCTTTCGCTCCTAGCCCTGCTGCCCATCATCTACGGCATCAAGCAGATCTCCAAAAATGGGTTCAGTACCGAAACAGCGATTGCGATTGCGGGGGGATTCGTCTTCGTGATCTTGTTCGTTCGGCGACAGCGCCGATTGGAAAACCCTCTTTTCGACTTGGATCTTTTCTCTAGCAAGGTGTTCAGCGTCGCATTGGTCGTACTTCTTGTTGGCCTCATCGGCGTCGGCGGAACGATGCTGCTAGTCACTCAGTACCTACAATTGGTCGCCAGCCTACCGCCGCTGGTAGCAGGGCTTTGGATGGGGCCGCCGGCGCTCGCTATGCTGGCCGCTGGCATAGCGGCACCACTGGCATCGCGGCGTATCCGGCCCGGCTATGTGATCGCGGTCGCGCTCGGACTGTCGGTCATCGGCTATTTGATGCTCACGCGACTCGAAAACGGGCCTTCTGGCATTCCTCTGGTCACCGCGGCGTTTTCACTCGTCTATCTCGGCCTTGGCACGATCGCCGCTCTAGGCACGGATCTGGTGGTAGGCGCGGCGCCAGCGGAGAAGGCAGGATCAGCCTCGGCCATATCCGAGACTGCACAGGAACTCGGACTGGCGGTTGGCATTGCCACGCTGGGTAGCCTCACAACCGCCGTCTATCGCAGCCGGATGTTCGACCGGATACCCGATACGCTGGCTCAGGATGTCCACAAGGCAGTCGGAGACAGCCTCGCGGGAGCTTCCTCGGTAGCGCAAAAACTGCCTCCCGGCTTGCTTGAGGAGGCGCAGGCAGCATTCACGGCGGGATTTAATGCAGCAGCGGCAACAATCGCAGTCAGCATCGCGATCCTCTCCATACTCGCGGCCGTCATCTTGCGTCATATTGGAACTGACGGCGGTAATGCCGACGTCATCGAGGCGGTTAAATCCAAGCAAGCTGAATCGTAATTGTTTTCATCCTTCCACGTTTATTAATCTTCATCTAAAATAGGCTGCTGAAAGAATTCAGCAGCCTATACGGGGTCGTACCAACGAAGCTCTCATGTAGTGACAAGTACCAAAATAGTTTCTCTCTGCGAACAATGCTGGTACTACTCTAAGATGTAACGTCGGCAGTGTATGTAATTCATTGGTTCGATCTCATGAAGTTGTCAGTTCGATTGGAGTATTGCTGCGTCATTGGCTTCTCAAGTCGATGCTTCGGCACTGCGCCATACGTCACTCCATGCTCCAGGTAATATTTGAGCAAAGTCAAAGCCTCGCCCCATCCGACCGCGCAATCGGCGAATGCCTTCAAGTCCATGTCGGTTTGCTTATAGCCCGACTCCGCTAATGAAACCAAAGTCCCTTCGCCCAGACTCGTTAATACGAAGGAAATCGTCGTCGTCGATTCGCCCGGCGTCCACTGATAGACAAATTTCTCGCCAGGAATCGCTTCGAGAACCGTTCCCCCATCCTCGAGCGTGATATGGTCGGGCCCAAAATCTTGGAATCGAAAATGAATCGTTCCGCCCGGTCTTGCATCTACGGTCGTTCCCTGCGTAAACCACGCGTCCCAGCCCGCTCCGGTTGCAATCGCCTCATAGACGTCGTCCGGCGCGGCGTTAATAAACGTACGATGGTGAATAGTAAGTGTCTTCATAACTTGATCCCTCCAACTATAATTTCTATCCCCTTCACGATTTATATATTACCATCCGGATATATAACTGTAAAGTAATAAATAGAATGCAGTTATCGCTAACATCCTTTCGTAAACTGTATTTGAATGAATCTTTGCCCCATTTCAGACGAAAACCGGCTGCAAGCGCAATGCAGCCGGTTTTCGATAATTCGAAGTTATATGTTTTTTCTACAGCCCTATACCTCTAATTAAGACTTACTTAGTAGCTCCCAGCTTGGCTGCATGTATTCCCACTATGATTAGCCACGCAATGTCGGCCAAGATTAAGAATCGTCCGAACATACCGGCCAATACCTCCGGCCCGAATTGCCCGTCTTGAGGAATTAGAAGTACAAATACGAGCATCGCGACGATTGCAATAACCGCACTTGTGAGCAGCACTCTCTTCATAGGTTTCCAAGCATCTATTCGACATAACGAAAGACTAATCAGCAAGGCGGCTACCGGCGTGTAGTCCAGCATCGCTCCGATCGAGTGTATGCTGCCGCTAAACGTTGCATCATCCGGACCAACGGAGATGGGATCGGTCACGAAGATACCCGCGATAATAACGCCAATTGCACTGATTCCAAGAATGACAATTCCAATGTATCCCGAAACCGTTCGAATATGCGGAAAAATCGTAATCGCCACACTAATTTGAGCAATTGCAAGCAATCCAAATGCCAGGTGCATCATCCAACCATAGTCACCAAGAGCATATTCGCTGATAAAACGCCATGTTGGATCAAATTCAGGTTGCAGCAGATGCAGGCTGATTAGGATAAACACGAACAATGCTCCTGAAAAGATCGCTACAAGCGCGAATCTAGAGGCCGTCGTCGTCAAAGGTTTTGCCATGTACCGACTAATCGATCCAGAGTTTGAAGAATCCGTCATACTCCCATTCTCCTTATCCCTCGAAATCAACTATGGCCTTTGCCACTACATCTGGGGACATCACAACTGCGGAATGATCTTGACCGGCGAGTAAATGAGCAGTAGCCTCTGGAAGAAGCTCGACAAGCGCGCGTGCAGCGTCATGGAATAGCGGTTCGCTGTTTTCCCCTGTCATTATCAAAGTAGGAATGGCAACGTTCCATCGGCCGGCTGGCAGTGGGTTACCGGATTGTGTCGTTCCCATAATCATGCCATCGTAAGCAAGCGTATGGGCCAAGGACTCCATTTTGTTCCAGGAAGCGTCGACCTTCATGTAGCCGATAAATTCTCCAGGTATGCCTAGAGCCTCGGATGCAAAATATTCGACTGCTTCAGACCGCTTGTCGGCTTCAATGAGCGCATTCAAATGTTCTACGTAGTTACCAGGCACAGGCTTACGGCTGTCGTTAATAATAAACGGTGGTTCGTACAAATAGAGCTTAACAATCGAGTCACCTAACAGGTTTGCCGCCTCAAGCGCCAACACGGCTCCGGACGAGCTGCCGAACAAGTAGGCTTGTCCCCCGGCAGCTGCAATTAATGCTTCAATATCCTCCACTTCCCGAGCGACTGCGTAAGGCGCGGTATCCCCACTCTGACCACGTCCGCGACGATCGTAGTTGTATACGGTGAAGCTGGCCGTCAAGTGCTCGGCTAACGGTAAAGCATCCAGATGGTCAGCGGCTGCTGAAGAAATGATGATGATTGCAGGACCGGTTCCTTGTTTAGTATAAGCAATCTGTGTCCCATCTTTTGAAATAACGGTTTCCATCGTGTTTTTGCCTCCCATTAAGGTTTCTAAGTAGTCTTCCAGTCGATCATAGGCATCGGTGAATCCTTCGATCATGCCCATAGCTTCCGCGTTGTTCAATTGTTCATTGGTAGCGAATCGCGTCACGATGCTAATCCGCGTTCCTCCGCTAATTTCCTCGAACAACACGGTCGTGTACATTTCGCTATCCGAAACCATATTCCAATCGCTGTCGGCAAAAGTGTCAATGTAGACCAGCTTGCCCGGCGCCTCCACTTCTTCATATGTGGCTCTGCAATAGGCTTCTTCGCCGCTATTGTCATCGGCTTTGAGACTATATCGCCACACGCCGCCTGGCCGTACATCCATTTCATAAACGGTGGTCGTCCAGCCTTTTGGCCCCCACCAATTTGTAATATGTTTAGGTTCCGTCCAGCCTTCCCATGCAAGCCGGACAGGCATCGTGACAATTCGCTCGACAGTGAGTTCTCTGCGCTCGCGGTTTTTACGAACGGTTGTTTTTCTTTTCATCTGCAGACATCCTTTTTAGGTAGTTTTCAAGGGAATCCAGCCTTTGGTTCCAAACGTTGCGGTCATTTAGCATGTAGCTCGCGATAAAACGGCTGATACCTTTCATAAGTCCTCCTTCTTCTTAGAATCCAGCATATACTCCTCGAAATTGTCGAGACGCTCTTCCCATAGAATGCTGAAGGAATCAAACCATTCGTCCAGCTCCTGGAACGGTCCGGCCTCGAGACTGTAAATGCGCAGCTGTGCTTGGCTGCGTGAGCGTACCATTCCGGCCTCGCTCAAGATGCGCAAATGACGGGATACATGCGGCTGGCTTATGCCTAGTGCCTGGACAATTTCTCCTACCGATTTAGGCCCATTTCTTAACAACTCAACGATGTTGAATCGATTGGGTTCGGCTAGAGTAAGTAACGTTAACTGCATGGTTGCTGTTCTCATGAACTAAATATATACGAGAGTATATATACATGTCAATATATATTAAGGTGCAACTTTCAGCTTTATACGAAAACCATCTCGAATTATCGTACCAAAAGAATTAAAAGTAAATTAAAAAAACGACAGCCAAGGACGCGAAACAAGTCCTGACTATCGCTGTACATCGCACCTCGGTTTATGAAACTATTTGCGAATACTTTAATCCAACCACATAATTAGGCGACGTTCGATGTCCAAAGCAATATCCCTTAGAGCAGTCGCAGATTCCTCTCCAGCCGTTCCAATCAAGTATTATTACCTAAAGCTTAAAAAATAACGCAAAAAAAGAGCCCCCGATGTGTAAGGGACTCCATTCTTATTTTCGAAGCGAGTTATGCCAAGCCATTATGCCGCCTTTTAGGTTCACGATACTGGGGATACCGTTTTTTTTGAAAATTAGCGCAGCCCGTTTGCTTCTCATTCCGCTCTGACAATAAACAAATACGGGTTTATCCTTTGGAAGTTCGTTCATTCTGCTGCTTAATTGCGAAAGCGGAAGATTCTTCGCCCCTGGCATGTGCCCTGCCTTATATTCATGCGGCTCACGGACGTCGATGACAATGGCATCTTTTGTGGACGTTCGCTCTTGTTCGAACTCTTTTGAATGTAATGTCCGCACTCCTTTAACCGGAGCAAACTGCTTAAAAAAAATAAAATAACGACTAAAGCGATAAAAATGTTAATCATCGTTGATGTATCCATTTTATCATCATTCCTTACCTTTTTTATCTGCTTTTGATTAGCAGATCAACCGCTTGCTTCACAACCTGTCCGGTCTCTTGTCCTTGTTCCATTTGTTCAACAAGACACTGCTCCAAATTAACGGCTACGATATAGGCAATCGCCTTGTCCGTTGCGCTCCTAATAGCTGAAAGCTGGCCTACGACATCCTTACAATCTTTATTCTCTTCCATCATGTTAAGAACGCCTCGAACCTGACCTTCGATTCGCTTCAATCTGCGTTTCACATCATCATCATATTTCATGAAAACCACCCTCTCCATTAAGCAAACAGGTATATTATGAACAAAGATCACAAGGTTTACAATACACCAGATGCGAAGGTGATGTCCGTTTGCGAGCTTAAATGAACAAGTTAACCTTCGCTTCCGTCGCATCGCCCAGATAAGCTGCAACACCGGCATATTCAATGCCATCCAGCAATTCCTCCTGTTGGAGACCAAGCAAATCCATCGTCATTGTGCACGCCACCAATTTAACGCCTTGCGCTTGTGCCAATTCGATTAACTGTGGCAGACTAAGTGCATTATGCTTTTTCATCACATGCTTGATCATAGCCGGGCCTGCGCCTGCGAAATTCATGCGCGATAAGCCTAGTTTTTTGGAACCGCGCGGCATCATCCAGGCAAATGCCTTTTCCAATAGCCCCTTTTTAACCGGAACAGGCTGATCTTTTCGCAGTGCATTTAGGCCCCAAAACGTAAAGAATATCGTAACCTCATGATCGTAGGCAGCTGCCCCGTTCGCAATGATGAAAGCAGCAATCGATTTATCCAGATCTCCGCTGAAAAGCACAATCGTGGTTCTTTCAGTGGTTCCAACTTGTGTCATGAAGTAAATCCATCCTTTCCTTATACATAATAATAAACAAGTGAAATCTAACAGTATTGGATTTAAATTTTAGGAAGGAGAAAATGACATTTTGTCATTCCCTCCTCAGTATTTAACCTTTTCTAATCCAAAATTTGAAAACGCCGTTTTCTTCCTTGCTGTCCAATATTTCATGACCAGTTTTTTTGGCCCAAGCGGTCAAATCATTTTGGGCTCCTTTATCGGTAGCATGTACCTCCAGAACTTGCCCGGATGATAATTCGTCGATCGACTTTTTTGTTTTTACGATAGGCATCGGACACGCCAATCCAGTTGCGTCTAACAATTTATTGTGATCCATTATACATTCCTCCAAAGTTTATTAGTTATCATGAACGGCACACCGGTTTGGTCCGATTTCCATTTCACGCTGTTCTTCTTCGTCGGGATTGATTTTTCCCATATTCGTTTGGCGAATTTCCTGATATGCGTTTGGCTGAGGCGGCAAGTTCTCGGTGACTGTCTTGCGGAAATCATCTTCGTTCGTGATGTTTAAGCCTGGGTTTTGCTTATAGAGATCGCCGAGTCGGCCAGATACCAGCCCCTTTTCGCCAAGTTCTGTTGTTTTTCCGAAATGCGCCGGCAAAACAATTAATTCTTCAGACAGATTTTTATATCGGCTGTAAAGCGTCTCTCGAAGGTCGCCAACCCAATCCTCAGCCAACCCTGCCAAATCCGGGCGTCCGATCGATTCGATAAACAAAATATCGCCGGACAACAAAAATTTGTTGTCGATAATAAACGATGTCGAACCGATTGTATGCCCGGGAGAGTAGATAGGTTGTACAATAATTCGTTCGCTTCCTACGTGGATATCCTTGCCTTCTTCAAGTTTCTCGTAGTGGAATGTCACTTCGCCTGCGTCTTTCTCGGGCAAGTGATAGGTCGCGCCATACTTTTCTGCCAAAGCCCGGCCTCCTGAAATATGATCGGCATGCAGATGCGTATCGATGGTGTGAACAAGTTTGGCGCCTTTTGCTTGCAAAAAATTTTCATACTGGTCCATCATACGGTTTGTATCGATAATGGCAGCTTCGCCTTTAGAAAGCACTGCGTAAGATAAGCAGCCTTTTCCGATACGAACAAACTGGTACAGTTCGCCTCCACCCGATAAATCTGCAACCTTTACAGGCTCCAGGTATTCACTCCACGACTTCATCCCCCCTTCCAAATACGACACGTTGCTTCTGCCGGCTTCCGCTATTTGCTCGGCAACAAACATCGAAGAGCCTTCCTTCGCACATACGACAAGTACGGGTTTGCCATCCGGAATTTGTACAAGCGCGGGATCAACGCCGTCAATCAGATCAAAGTATGGGATGTTGATAATCTGCACGCTGCGGCCTTCAATTTTCCAGTCGATAAAATCAGTTTCATTACGCACATCGAGGATAAACAGTTCTTCGCCTCCCAAAACAACTTGTGCAACTTCTTTTGCCGACATCTTCCTAATTTTGTTCGTGGACATATGATTTCCCCCTTAGGCAGTAAATTAAAATGTTAGTGTCACATTGGCATCTTGAGCAAAATCAAGGAACGTCACAGCTCCGCCAACATCTATACCGTCGACGAAATCCTCTTTCTTGAGATTCATAACGTCCATTGTCATCTGGCATGCAATAATTTTCACGCCCAAATAGTTTTGAACCTTGATCTATCGATTTGTTATCAAATGTCTTTCTCCAAGTCTCCATCCCACTCGGTCATGCCCGGAATGACATTTTTTAGCTTTGAGAAGCCTTTGTCAGCCAGGGTAAGGCATGTCATGTCACTTCGGCTGCCAGTTCTGCAGATCACATGATATTCTTTGTCTGGATCCAACTCCTGATAACGAGATTCCAGCTCTCCTGCAGGGATTGATAGGGCTCCGGGTATTCTTCCGAAAGCGTACTCAGCCGGTTCTCGTACATCAAGAAAGTTCAATTTCTCACCGGAAGCGAGTTTATTGCGAATTTCCTCCAGTGAAGTCGTGTGTTGAAATTTCACGTCTTCTTTGGTTTCAGTTGGATCGGCTTTCCGGATGTAATGGCGGAATACCCCGCCTTCCTCCATAAGTCCGATATATTGATGACCGGTCCGTTTGGACCAGCTTTGCAGATCCGCTACGGAACCTTTATCGGTTGCTTTTACTTCCAAGACCTCTCCGGTGTTTAGTTCCTCCATTGCTTTTTTTGTTTTTACAACCGGCAGAGGACAAGCCAAGCCTTCGCATTCGATTGTCCGATTAACTTTAAGAGTTGTTGTCATGGTAAACAGTTCTCCCTTCAATTAGTCAAAATATCAAGCCAAATCTTTATGACCGTCGCAACAATTAACGCCGCGAGAATCCATTGCAATACTTTGGTGTTCAGTTTCTTGCTTATCATAGCGCCAAGCGGTGATGCGATTGTGCTGGCAATAACCATGACGATTGATGGCAGGAGCAGCATGTGGCCGCCCATCATTTTTCCTGCAGTTGAGCCGATGGAAGATATAAAAGTAATCGCTAGCGATGAAGCAATGGCAACGCGTGTAGGTATTCGCAAGACAACGAGCATAATAGGAACCGTAATAAATGCGCCGGCTGCTCCTACAATTCCGGAGAGGATCCCGGTCAGGCCGGCCAAACTAGCCGCAAGTGTTTTATTAAAACTTAACTTCGTGAAGTCCGCTAACTCGTCTCCTTTTTTGGGAAGAAACATCATAATACCAGCTATAAGCGCAAGAACGGCATAGGTCAGGTTAATGGCTTCATCAGGCAAAAACTTTGAGCCATAACCACCGGCAAAGCTTCCGACTACGATGGCGACGCCCATGTATAACACGAGCGACTTATTGATAAAACCTCCCTTTCGAAAGGCAAATATCCCGGCTAACGAAGCAAAGAATACTTGTACTGCACTAATTGCGGAAACCTCCTGTGCTGTAAAAGCAACGAATCCTAGTGCCGGGGGAATGTAAAGGAGCATCGGGTATTTAATGATGGAGCCTCCGATACCGACCATCCCGGAAATCAAGGAACCGACAAACCCGATTGCAAACAATGTCAGAATCCAGGCAAAATCCAAGTGGGTCTCCTCCTTTCTGTTTTTCGGACCGGATAAACGTAATGCGTTCATTTATGATCGACTTAAATACCCTATGGGGTATTTAAGTGACCAAAAAAAATGAACACTTTACAATATTCATTTTTCCGTCCGATTCATTTTGATTTCGATAATACAGATACCCGTATGGGTATATTGATACTATAAGCTATTGTTTCATATTCGTCAACCCTGTATATGAATTACTAACCGCATGTCGCTAAAATCAATCACTCTGTGACTTAGTTCATAGACCTCTGTATCTTTTTATCGTAATATTACGATATCGCGATATGAAAGGAGTCCTCGTGGATGGATTATACTATACAGCATCTTCAGAAGACGGCTGAAATGCTCAAAACGCTTGGCCACCCTGAACGATTATGCATCGTTACGCGTTTGGCTCGGCAAGGAAGCTTCAATGTTGCGGCGCTCCAAGATTGCATGAGTCTCCCGCAATCGACGGTCTCTACTCACCTGCAGAAGCTGCGGGCAGCCGGCATTGTCGAAGCGCGGCGACAAGGCCTTGAAGTCACTTATTCACTCAAAAACGAACAAGTGAAACAGATCGTTGAATTATTATTCCAATCAACGGAGGGAAAAAAACATGAGTAAAAAGGTAATAATTGTAGGCGGCGTTGCGGGCGGCGCTTCGGCGGCTGCACGACTGCGGAGATTGGACGAGAAGGCTTAGAAATCATCCTGTTTGAACGGGGCGAATACATTTCGTTCGCAAATTGCGGACTTCCTTATTATATCGGCGGAGACATCAAGGATCGTTCCAGACTGCTTGTCCAGACGCCGGAAGCTATGCAGAGCCGCTTTAATCTCGATGTCCGTATCAACAGTGAAGTAACGAGTATTAACGCCTTACGGCGAACGGTTACTGTACGACAAAGTAATGGCGAAGAGTATGAGGAAAGCTTTGATGCCTTATTACTATCTCCTGGCGCGAAGCCGATAAAACCGTCTAATTCAGGCATAGATAGTGAGCGCATATTTACGCTTCGGAGTCTACCTGATACAGATCGCATCAAGTCCTATATTGAAGACCATCATGTTAAACGGGCCGCTGTTATTGGCGGCGGATTTATTGGAATAGAAATGGCCGAAAATTTAATTCAGAGAGGTATTGAAGTCACAATAATTGAAGCTGCTCCACACATCTTGGCTCCCTTCGATTCCGATATGGCCGTTTATGCAGAACAGGAGCTAGAGGACAAAGGAGCACGTCTTGCGCTCGGGGAGAGCGTCGAATCATTCGAAGCGGTATCAAACGAAGTACACATACAATTGAAAAGCGGACGGAAAATCGCAAGCGACATGGTCATTCTCGCAATTGGAGTGACGCCAGACACCAATTTCCTGCTTGAGTCGGGCATTGAATTTGGTGCCCGCGGTCACATTGTTGTGAATGAACGGATGGAGACCAACATTCAAGGAATCTATGCCGTCGGTGACGCTGTAGAGGTCAACCATTTTGTTCTCGGTAATCAAACGGCAATTCCGCTTGCAGGTCCGGCCAATAAGCAAGGTCGAATTGCGGCTGACAACATTGCCGGATTAACAAGTCAATATCATGGTACCCAAGGGACTTCTATTTTAAAAATATTCGGAATGACTGCAGCGGCTACAGGGGTAAATGTACGGACACTCAAGCAGAACGGCCAGACGCCTCATGTTGCTTTTGTTCATCCGCCTTCCCACGCGACTTATTATCCAGGTGCGTCTTCGATAACTCTGAAACTGATCTTTAACGATGAAGGGCGAATTCTCGGAGCCCAGGCTTTCGGTAAAGAAGGTGTTGACAAACGAATCGATGTTATTGCTACCGTGATGCGGTTAAAAGGTACGGTCCAAGACCTTTCTGAACTTGAGCTTTCCTATGCTCCACCATTTTCTTCTGCAAAAGACCCTGTTAACATGGCAGGCTATGTCGCCCAGAACATATTGGATGGAAGAACCGATGTTTGGCTGTCGGATGAACTGGACGATTTAGAGATTCCAGACACGCAACTCGTCGATGTTCGTACGGAAGATGAACACTCCGTTGGGGCAATTCCAGGCTCCATAAACATTCCAGTGGACGAACTTCGCGAGCGTTTGCACGAATTGAATCCATCAAAGCCCGTGTATACCTATTGCCAAGTGGGACAGCGCGGTTATATAGCTTCTCAAATATTAACTCAAAATGGTTTTAAAGTAAGGAACCTCTCGGGGGGATATAAGAGCTATAAGGCCAATCCGTTTAAAACAGATTCAATTTAATATAGTAAGCGAAACAAGGACAGACTGCAAAAGCGACGCATTCTGGCCTTGTTTCTTTTTTATAGGATACGGGACATCCTGAAAGTTACCAAATTAGTAACGGAGAGCTTCGGTAGCCGACATGGCAATTTCTTTTGTTTCATGAACTGTGTACTTTCCCGCGGGAATTATTATTGCAAAATCACTCTCCTCTATGGTTTGATCCGAATTATTGTTTCGCCCGGATAAAATGTCCCTCTCAGCCTCACTTGCTCATAAGGCAGCAGCGGATTCGCGATTCTTCGCAGCATCAGCTCCGCCGCTCGCTCGCCGGCTTCCCGGACAAGCAGCAAAGGCCGCGACATGGCTTCATAACGGGGATGCGCTTCGTTCTCCATCCCGACAAGGGACAAATCACCCGGAATGCTCAGCTTTAGAAAACCCGCCGCGACTCTCACCCATTCGGCTATGCCTGGTATGGCGGCAACGGCAGCCGTGTATTTACCGGAGCTCAGTTTCGAGGTCAAACGTTCCATCCATGCGGCACGGTCCGAAGAACTCTCCGTTACGTGCTCTGCCGGGTTAGCGAGGCCATGCAATCCAAGCCGCTCCGCCGAAGCGGCGAACGCGCTCCATCGCATACGAAATCCTCTAAGCCGCCCGAGCTCCCCGATGTACAAAATGTCTCGATGTCCCGCCCGGTATAGCTCTTCCATCGATTGATGGATGGCGAATTCCACATCCCAGATGACGCTGTCGACCGCTGTTACGTCAGGCGGGTAATTGATAAGCACCTTGGGCAGCGGAAGCTCCAGAAGAATGGTCTCCATCCACTCCGGAATTACCGCGGTCAGGAACAGACCATCCGCGAAGAACAGTCCGTTGTTATCCAGCCAATGCCGAAGCTCGTCCTCGTCGGATATCTCGGCCGGCACGAGCAGCGGATAAAGCGAATGTCCGAGCTCGTTCAGACGCACGCGAACCCCTTCCAACTGCATCTGATGGAAGTCGGAGTCGCCGACGATCAGCATCGCGAAGCGCCGAGGTTTCGCCAACGACCAAGGAATACGTTCCGCCGAGATGCCCGCTTCCTGCTCCTTCGTCCGGTATCCGAGCTCTCGGGCGCAATCCGTGACGGCCTTGCGCGTCGCTTCGGACATGCCGGGCAACCCTCTCAGCGCCTTGGATACGGTATGAATGGTCAAGCCAAGCTCATCGGCGATCGTTCGTAAAGTCACTTGTTTTCTAATCGACATCCATGCTCCTCCTTGCAGGTTATGTTGATTCTAATTGTAACAAAAATGAAACTATAAATCATACTTCATTTTCCTTACAATTGAAATCAAGAATAACAATTTGTTAAGGGAGTTGGTCATTGTGTCAAATCGCGAAATCAAATTGGAACGCAGCGTTCCCGTATTCGATGAAGTCGACGTCATCGTTGTCGGGGGAGGCCCGGCTGGTACGGCTGCGGCCATCAGCTCCGCCCGCAGCGGACAAAAGACGATTCTGCTGGAGCAGTCGGGGCAGCTTGGCGGTATGGGAACGCTAGGCAACGTAAGCGTATTCATGGGCGTCGGCAACGTAACGGGTATCTATCGAGAGATCATCTCGGAGTTTTTGCCCGAGGCGCTTCCGGATTCGCATCACGTTTCCATTTGGCCGCAATATTCGCCGTTCGAGCTGCGGCATTATTTAAACGTCAAGCTGGAGAAGGAAGGCGTTGAGGTTTATTACCATACCAGCTTCGTCTCTTCTATTATGGAGGGCAAGCGTGTTGCTGGCGTTGTGGCCAATACGCGGGAAGGGCTGCGGGCGTTCACGGGACGAGTCGTGATAGACTGCACCGGCGATGCCAGAGTCGCTCAGGATTCCGGCGTGCCTACCCGGTCCGGACGCGACGAGGATGGGTTGACGCAGCCGATGACGCTTATGTTCATGATGCAGGACACAGGCAAGCCGGTCCGCCAATATTTGCCTGACGATTGTTATAAGTACGAATCGATCGAGGAGCTTCCGCAAGGCCGCCATCTGTATTGGGGAGGCATGGGTAACGGCACGCTGCTCGTCAACATGACGCGCGTCAAGGGCAATGGAGCGAATATTAAGGATATTAATTATGCCGAGAAGGAATCGCTGCGACAAGTGTTCTCTGTCGCCAATTACCTGCAGCGAACGAATCACCCGAACCATATTTTGTCCCATGTTCCCGGACAGGTAGGCGTCAGGGAGACCAATCAGATCGAAGGCCGTTATACGTTGACCGAAGAAGACCTGACGAGCGGACGCCGCTTCGAGAACGTGGTTGCCCAGACCAACTATGAGATCGACATTCACAACCCGACCGGCGGAGCGAACACGGACGAACGCAAACTGGACGGCTACGATATTCCGTATGGCTGCATGCTTCCTCAGAACGTAGAAGGCTTGATCGTCGCTGGTCGCAGCATCTCCGCCACGCATGTAGCCATGTCGTCGATGCGCGTGCAGGCAACCTGCTACGCGTTGGGCCAAGCGGCCGGCGTCGCTGCTGCGCTTGCCATCGAATCGGGTTCCAACCTCGCGGACATCTCCATCCCTGCTTTGCATAAACAGCTTGCAACGCAAGGCGTTGTTTTTTACAAAGAAAACGGAGGCGCCAGAACTAAACAGACGGTTAACGGCCAATCCTAATCGAAAATGGTGACGTTGCCCTTCCTCCCGCCTGTACGATATTGATATACAATACCCTTCTCCCCCTGCCGAAGTGGCGGGGGGTGTTGTTTTTGGTGTATGTCCGTTAGCCATGCCCATTTGTTTCTGAAGCTGCTGTGAAGGTAGGTTTTTCATTCATATTGATTCAACTCTTCAATTTATGGTTATCGGACACAGGAGGCCCTATTTGCCCGTTTCGTGCAACCTTAGGGCGACATGGCTCGTCTGTTACACCATATTTCGAGCAACAGACAACATGCAGAGACAGACAAAGGAGTGTGGATCCTAATGAATATGAAACCCTGGCTTTACGCAGCAGCTTTGGCTGGCGCACTAACGATGACGGCTTGCGCTAATGGCGGCGATAACGGGAACGACTCTTCACAGTCCCCTACTGCCACCGCAACCGCTCAACCCTCCCTGGAAAGCACATCACCCCCCATTACGACGACTCCGGGAGCTACGGCCAACGAACAGCCGACTAAGCCCAGCGCGCAGCCCCAGCAAGACGGTTCTGCCGCAACCGCGGACAAGCTGATCGAAATCCGGAAACTGGCAAGAGAAGGACGCGTGCCGGGCCTGTCCTATACGGTTCATACCTCTCTGATCGACGACATCGAGAAGGATTGGGGCGAAGCAGACCGCACCGATTCGGCGGGCAAAGGGATTTACGCCACGTACGAAAGCCATCATGCTGCATTCGGCTATAATAAGGGAAGCGTAGTTTTCGACGTGCGTTCCTATGCCGACGACCTAAAGGATCTCTCGCTTCGCGATATCGAGCAAACGCTTGGCAAAGCGGATTCCGTTACGGAGAATGGCGACGACGATATCTACGTGTATCAAGTTAACGAACAATACGAACTGAAATTCGTCATTCCGGCCAGCAAGGAGCGGGTCGATCATATATCCGTGTTCTCGCCGAAAGATGCCCATAATAATATGGCGGGATAAAATCCCTTATTCGGAAGCACCCTATCGGAGTGTGGCTGTCTACGGATCATGTTGCCACGTTACGAATACGAAAGGTGTTGAAGGAATTGAAACAAGTGAAAGATCTCATGTCCACGAATTGCAAAACGGTTACGCTCCAGGATAACGTTTACGAGGTTGCGGTCATAATGGCCCAAAACGATGTAGGATTCGTACCCGTTGTGGAAACCCATGACTCCGCCAAGCTTATTGGCGCAATTACGGACCGCGACCTGGTCGTTCGGGGCTACGCGCAAAAGAAACAGGGTTCCAGTTCGGTCAGCGAAGTCATGAGCGAAGCGCTGGTAACGGTATCCTCTACGACGGATGCCGAGGAAGCCGCGGATATTATGGCCGCTCATCAAATCCGCCGCCTGCCGGTCGTCGACGACGGACGACTCGTCGGCGTCATCTCGCTTGGCGATCTCGCGCTGGGCAACACGACTAGCAGAGACGCCGGTCAAGCGCTTAGCGAGATTTCCGAGCACGAGAATCAGAACGCGGTGCACTAAAAAATGACAAAATCCCATCCTGGCCGAAGCGCCCGGATGGGATTTTTTTCAACCGATTGGCGTTCTGTCAAAGCTCCTTTTCAAGAAGCTGCTTTAATCTTCGGCGCTGCTGCTTCTCCTTCATGCATCGTTCTTTATCTTCCGCCTGAAGAGCTTTCAGCAAGGAAAAGCAGATGCCGATGATAATAAATGCAAACGGCAATGCGACTACAATGGAAGCCGTCTGAAGTCCGGCCAAGCCTCCGCTGATCAGGAGCGTCACCGCAATGGCAGATTGCAGAACTCCCCAGGCGATCTTTACTTTATTGCCTGGATTTAGATCGCCGTCCGTCGTAAACATCCCCATCACAAATGTCGCCGAGTCGGCCGACGTAATAAAAAAAATCATAATTAAAACCGTAGCGACTACGGACATGATCATACCGAGAGGCAGGTTCTCCAAAGTGAGAAACAGCGCTGTGGTCGTATTCTCCTTAACGCTCTCCGCCAGTTGCGCTCCATCGAACAATTCCTGATGAAGTCCCGTTCCGCCAAAAACGGAAAACCAAATAAAACCAAAAAGACTGGGGAGCATCATGACAAAGATGACAAACTCCTTGATCGTTCTTCCCCTCGATACCCTGGCGATGAAAGTACCGACGAATGGCGCCCATGCTATCCACCAAGCCCAATAAAACAACGTCCAGGTGCCTACCCACGTTCCTTTGGAAAACGGAGTCATTCGAAGGCTCATATTGATCAAATTTTGAAGATAGCTGCCTAGTGTGGTCGTAAACGTTTCGAAAATAAACGCAGTCGGGCCTGTCATCCATACAAAAAGCATCAGCAAAACGGCGATAACCAGATTCGTGTTGCTCAATAATTGGATGCCTTTATTTAAACCCGAGACGGCGGATATAAGAAACAACACGGTCACGATGACAATAATCATAATTTGGGTCCAGACCGTAAGGGGCACACCAAACAGATGATGGAGCCCGCCATTAATTTGCAATGCACCCAGGCCTAGAGAGGTGGCGACGCCAAATACAGTCGCTATAACCGCCAATATGTCAATGGCTTTGCCAATCCCTCCGTACACTAGCCGTTCGCCAAGAAGCGGGATAAACGCGGAGCTGATCAATCCCTTATAGCCTTTGCGGAATTGGAAATAAGCGAGAGCAAGCGCAATTATGGTATAGATGGCCCATGGATGAAGACCCCAGTGAAAAAACGAATAACGCATCGCCAGCCTCGCAGCATCCGCAGTCCCTCCTTCCGCGCCCTCCGGCGGCGACAAGTAATGAGAGAGCGGTTCGGCCACGCCCCAAAATACCAGTCCAATCCCCATGCCTGCACTAAACAACATCGATAGCCAGGACAGGGTCGAATATTCCGGCTCGTCGTCGTCATCTCCAAGTCGAATATGACCGAATCGGCTAAATGCCAGATAAATCGCAAAGACCAGAAAAAACAACGTAGCAATCAAATAAAACCATCCGAAATTGCTTATCGAGAAATTGTATGCCCATCCGGAAACGGATGCCAGTTGCTCCGGAGCAATTGCGCCCCATATAGCAAACAGAGCTACAATGATGATCGAGACGGCTAATACCATGTAATGTCCCCCACTTTTAATCATATCTGCATGGATTCCAATCATCCACAGTATGTGCAGACCGTACAAATTCCAACCCTCTCCAAAAACAAGAAACTTTTCCGCTGTTGAAAGCGTTATACTATTAAATCTATACATAAGAAAGAGAGGTTTCGTAATGAAAAGAAAGAAAGTTAAGCAACGCGGAAGCTTGGTAGTAACCAGCATGGCGGTTCTTGCGTTAACCGTATCGACTCTTGGCCCAGTTCCCGTCCGTGCAGAGGAAGTAGCAACTACCCAGTTGCCGCCCTCGTTGATCGAGCAGCTTGAGCAATGGAAAAAAGGCGTATACGTTGAGTTCCGCAATCTGCGTATTGGGTTAAGCGAGCAGCCAAGGCTGAAAGACGGCATCATGATGGTTCCGGCACGAGAGCTGCTGATCGGCCTCGGCTACACCTTATCCTGGAACGCTTCCGATCGCTCGCTGCATGCCACGAAACCGGACCAGTCGCGCCCCGAGCTTTTGTTCCGCGATGGCAGATCCGAGTTGCAGGCTGGCGGCAAGTCCGTCGCTGCAGGCACAGCTTCTTTTATTGACGATGGCAAGCTATGGATACCGCTTCGCGCGACTGCCCAATCCATTGGCTTAAAAGTGGAATGGGTTCCTCAAAATCGACTTGCCGTAGTCTCGGATCCGTTGGCTACTCCCCAGTTTAGAATCATGACGCTGATTCCGGGGCAAGAAGTCGAAACACCGTCGGTTCTGCTGGAACAGCTAAAAAAGGCTGCGAAGGCAGATGCGGAGATCACCTGGGTAGGCCCTGACCATTACAGACAGAAGTCCATGGTCATGATCGCAGCTGGCGATATGCCGTCTATCATGTTGTTCGATCATCCGTATTTTATCCCCAATGATATTACGGAGAGCATTACGGTTAACCCTGGCCCTTATTTGGACGATTATCCGACTTTGAAGAAGCTTGCGGAAGAAGGTCCCGGGTCACGATATCTCAATGGAGATCCCTATTTCATACCGCGTCTGAGCGACCCCCATCATGCGTCCTTCCCGGCTATCCGCAAGGATTGGCTGGACAAGCTGGGGCTTATCGTTCCTTCGACAATGGATGAGCTGTACGAGGTTATGAAAGCTTTCACGAATTACGACCCGGATGGAAACGGCAAAAATGATACCTATGGTCTGACTGGCGCCATGTTCGGAGAACAATCGATCGCTTGGGTCGAGCATGTTTTTACCGGCAGACCGGAACGTTTTTCGATCAAGAACGGACAGGTTATCGACCATGCGGTATCCGAGGAAGAAACGAAGGCGCTGCAGTGGCTGGCCAAAGCGTATCAAGAGGGACTTGTGGATCCTGAATTCGCGGTACTGGGATCACAGCAAGTGATCGAACGTTTAGAGAATGATACCGCTGGTCTTGCTTCCCTTACGATTGAGCAAGCGGCGGAGCAAAGCGAAGACGATGCCGTTTGGGTACCGCTCGGGTCCCTCAAAGCCGACTCCTCCAGTGCATCGATTGCGCCTTGGAATTCGGCAGGCATCGGCTCCTACATCATTACGGCAATGGCCAAAGAAGATCCCGACCTCCTTCTTCAATGGCTGAACTATGGCATAGAGACGACTTTAAAAGGCGGTTGGAGCAAGCTAGAAGGATGGAGCGCCGCTGATCAGGCAGCCGTCAACAGCTTGTTCGGACAGCCGGATTTGCTCCAACATAATCCCACGCTCGATGCCTTGCCGGAGAAGGTGCTCGATCAGTATAAAGCTTCCGTGGAGCAATGGCGGAAAGTATCGTACGAGGATAGCGCCTTCCCGGAAGCCGAGCTGCTGTGGAGCCAGGGCAAATATATCGAGCTTCGCGACGAGTTGAACATGAACAAAACAAAAGTCATTATGGGAGCCATTAGTATTGACGAATGGAAAACCTACCAGCAAAAGCTCGTCGCGACGGACAGTTATCGCGCCATGATGAAAGAACTAAACGAGCTGCTTAAAGCTCGACTATAGATCCGGCAATGAAAAAGAACGGCAGAGCAGGATAATTCCTGATGCCGTTCTTTTTTCTCATTCGTACACAACCGCAACGGCTCTAACGGGAGAACCATCGCCGGAGACAAGGCGCAGAGGAAATCCGTAAAACATAAAATCCGTTCCGACAGGAAGGCGTTCCATACTCTGCAGCCCCGTATACGTCACAATATTAATGCCTAATAACGCCCGCTCCAGATCTTCCGACAGATCACCGCCGACAAATGGCGGCAGCAGGGCAGCGAGACGATCAAAGCAATCCATACCAACGGATTCGTTGAAAAACAGTCCCCGTCCTTCCGGCCAATTCGTTTCTTCGAGCCTTACTAAACGCGAGGGTCCAAAAAATCGCTCCAAGGGCAGATCGTCCAATGTTGCGGCACCTGGATGCATATGAGAAGGCGCGTCCATATGGGTTCCCGTATGACTGCCCATCGAAAGCTGCCGTAATTCCCAAGAGTGGCTCTCGAAAGTATGAGTTATCTTTACGTTGACCTCCGGGTCGCCGGGATAGACGTCCATTCCATCCACGATCGGCATCGACAAATCAATGACTTTCAACCAGGTGTCCCCTCTCCTATTTGTTAATATACCAAGCTAAATTTAGCTCAATCGACATCCTTCTCTTGCTTGTCCTTCCATTACGCTATATGATTTTACTGATGATTGGAGATTTTTTCTAAAGGAGCTGTTACAAGCATGCAATTGGGATTGCAAGGAAAACGTGCCATCGTTACTGGCGGCAGCAAAGGAATCGGCTTCGCTACAGCGATGCTGCTTGCATCGGAAGGCGCCCAGGTCGCTCTCATTGCCCGGGGCCTGGAGTCGCTGGAGAATGCTGCAGAGCAGATCGCTGCGAAGACGGGAACGAAGCCCCTCGTTATTCAAGGCGATGTGTCGCGACAAGAAGATGTCAATCGCGCCGTCGCTGTCGCGGCCGAGCAATTTGGAGGCATCGATATCCTCGTTAATAATGCCGGCGCAATGGCGGGCAAAACTTTCGAGCAGGTAGATACTGCATCCTGGTCTGCGGATTTGGACCTTAAGTTATTTGGCGCCATACATTGCTCGAAGGCTGTGCTGCCGTATCTGCGCCAGTCTGGGGATGGAGCGATCGTCAACGTTGTGGCTATCGGCGGCAAAACGCCTTCCAGTTCGTCACTGCCCAGTTCGGTCAGCCGCGCATCCGGATTGGCTTTAACGAAAGCGATGAGCAAGGATTTGGCCGCAGGCAACATTCGAGTGAACGCGGTATGCATCGGAGCCATCCAAAGCGACCAGATTGAACGGGTTTGGCAGGCAACCGCCCCGGAATTGTCCTGGGACGAATATGCTGTCCTTCCCAAGCATAACATCCCTCTCGGCAGAATCGGCCGCGCGGAAGAAGCGGCGAATGTGATCGTATTTCTCGTCTCGGCCGCGGCTTCCTACATTACCGGCACGGCTATTAATATAGACGGCGGCATGTCACCGGTTCTGTAACTATAACTATCATCGATAAAAGCCACTTTACACGTCTTAACGAGACAATTAAAGTGGCTTTCCCATAACGTCCAAGCAAGTCAGCTGTTTTCTTCGACCTCCCACCGATGTCTATGTTTCGTGAGTTTAGGATGAGCGTCAGGCGGCGGTTCGCTTATAATTAAACGGATTTTTCCGATCCACTCCTCGAAGGAATGGAAGGAAGCGAAGGCATTCGCCATTGCCGGCGAGACATACAGGAATATCGGTTGCGTATATACATCCATCAAATGCCGCAGCGCCGCTTCGATCGGGGTATACTTCTTGCGTTTCCCTTCCCAATTCTCAACGGTTATGTTCCCACTGTCCTCCCGCTCCTCCCGCTCCTGCCGCCAATCAAATAAATACTGCTCCCGCTTGTAGTAGGGTTCGATCGGCCGCTTCCAGATTCGTCGGGCGGTCTCTTCGTGCAGCGGATACAAGACAAGCTTAGTAAACAAGCGTGAGGTTACCAATGAAGCAGCCCGCTCCAATTGCCTATCCGAAATATCCTGGAAAGTATCGTAAAACACCAATGTTCCCTTTCCCGTACGCGTGTCCAAGCGTTCCTCGTAACCAAAAGGCACTTTGTTAATGCCGCGATCCATCCAATCCCTCCATTCTTAATCCTTTAACCTTCCACTTAGAAGAAATCCGAGAAATAAGGCGTTTGTTGCTCGATGGCGTCTTCTAATAGATCAAGCGTCTCGGGAGAACAAGCGATACGGCCAATCCTATGCAAATATTCGGGCCGTTTGTAGCCAAGCAGCATCGTCGTCATGGTCTGAATATTGATGCTGTCTTCGTTCCGACGATTCTGGCTTCGCGAGATCGTACCTTTGCCTTCCGGCGTAATTTGCAGTGTAAACGTTCCTTGATTCCAGGACAGCAATGGATCTTCTAAAGTGAAGGTCCATTCCCTGATGATGTTGGCTGGTTTAAATGGATACTTCGAAATAAATTGTTCGACGTCCACGATCCGGGCCATATAATAAGGCGAGATCGATTCTTTAATATCGGCATCTTCCAGCAAAAAGGAAAGCTGCTCATCCATATGAATGTTGCCTACGACTTTGGATATCATGGAAAAATGAGCGCTAATAAAGTTCCAAAGACCGCTGCGAGCTTCTTCGTGAATAAAAATCATGTCTTTGACATGAAAAACCTCTTCTTCGATCCAATATAGAATATAACCGTCAGGCTGTCCTTCTTCGCCATAATAGACGGCGGCGGTCAAATCATCGGAATCCCAGCGCCAGTATTCACTCCAGGCTAGTTCTTTGCGAAGCATCGCGCCATGCGTCTGCATCGAATATCGTTCATAAGCCCTTTTTACGTCTTCGCTTTCCGGTTCTATACGAGCGACGTCGCCAGGGACGGGTTTATTTTTGGGCAGTTGGTAATCTTGCACCTCGAATACGATTTTATCGGAGACGATCTCCCACCCTTTGCGGCGATAATAGGGAATCGAGTACGGGTAAAGGTACGAAATCGATTGTTTTTTTTCTCGCATATTGGTAAGAGCCTGCAAGAGCAGCTTATTCATTAATCCTTGTCCGGAATATTCCGGGAAGGTGCCTACCCCTGTCACGCCGCCCATAGCATAAGTTTGATTGAACACCCGAACTTCGAATGGGTAGGTAGATACTTGAGAAATCAACTTGTCATTGTCGAACCAGCCCAAAACGTCCGCTTGTTGCAGTATGGGAGATTTGGCATGGACGATCTCCTCTTCCTTCCAGCCAGACTTGTACAGATCATTCCGGGTTACCTGAAATACATAGCGCAATAACTGATTATATTGTTCCAGATGCGATACATCCACTTTTTTCATTTTCAAATTTCGTTTGCGACTCATTTCGATTCATCTCCTATTTCTAAACAGGAATACTTTGGTTCTGTATATTATAGCGCATTTCTTTAGAATGCCCATAGTTTGGGTAATCATGACGAATGTGCTCTTGCAAAAGTCTGATGGTATAATGAGTTGTAGTTCATACAAATTATAGAAATGGAGGAAGTGGCATGAGCCGTATACGTAGTATTAAAGAGCAGTTCGGACTTCACTTTACCCCTTTGGACATTCACAACAAGGAGTTTTCCGTCAAATATAGAGGCTATGACAAGGACGAAGTGGACGAGTATCTGGATATGATCATTAAAGACTATGAAAAATTGTCGGCCGAATTCGCGAAGCTGCAAGAGCAACAAAACATCGGAGATCATCATCAAGAGGTAACTAGATCCGAATTCACTAATCTGAAAGAGAGAGTTATCAAGATGGAGGGAATGCTCAATCGCGCGGGCATTTATTAATTCCTTTAATGAAAAAGAGGAGCCTGATGGCTCCCCCTCCCCTATCGCAATTAATGCATGGAATGCATGGTGGAATGACTGACTAAGACACGGCGTATAGTAAGCGCAATCCCAAGACTGATCAAAGTAACGACGAATGTAAAGGTAAAGACATGCTGTGCTCCCTGCATCATCGCATTCGCAAGCTCCGTCGGCAATGTCGGCGAAGCGGAATTGTGCAGATACTTCTCGCTTCCGCCCGACAGAAGGCTGATAGCAACCGCAGTGCCAATCGCTCCCGCAACCTGCTGCAGCGTATTCATCACGGCCGTACCGTGCGGATATAATTCAGGCGGCAGCTGGTTTAACCCATTCGTCTGCGCGGGCATCCATACCATGGAAATGCCTACCATCAATCCGATATGCAATGCGATGATAAAAGCTACGGAAGAGGTTATCGTCAGTGTCGTAAAGAACCAGACGGTGACGGACACGACTATAAAACCCGGGATAACCAGCCACTTCGGGCCGTACTTATCGAACAGACGCCCCATTCTGGGCGACAATATGCCATTTAGCGCGCTGCCCGGGAGCAGCATGAGACCCGTCACGAGAGCGGACAGTCCCAAACCTTTCTGCAGGAACATCGGCAAAATAATCATGCTCGACAAAATTATCATCATACACGCCAAGACCATTAACAGACCAACGATAAACATCGGGTGTTTAAACACGCGCAAATTCATCATCGGTTCTTTCATCGTAATCTGTCGGATCACGAACAATGCAAGCGCGACTAGGCCAACGGCAATGGAAATGATGACGACCGGATTGCTCCAGCCTTCCGTTCCCTCGCCCGCATTGCTAAAGCCGAACACGACTCCGCCGAAACCAATCGTCGACAACACAATAGAGTATATATCGATCCTCGGCTTGGACACTTCCGTCACGTTTTCCAAATACTTCAGACCAACCAGCAAACCAACAATCAAAAATGGCAGCGAGAACCAGAAAATATAATGCCAAGTTAAATACTCAATTAATAACCCTGCTACTGTCGGTCCTGTCGCTGGCGCGAACATGATGACAAGTCCGACAAAACCCATAGCTGCTCCACGCTTCTCAGGCGGATAGACGACCAGTATGGTATTAAACATAAGGGGAAGCAATAACCCCATACCAAATGCCTGCATGACGCGGGCTGCCATCAACATTTCGAAATTTACCGCGAGCGCCGCTATGATTGTACCGACAATGGAACTCGCAAGCGATCCGATAAATAACTGCCTGGTCGTGAAACGTTGCAACAATAGTCCACTCATCGGCATTAAAATACCAAGCGTTAACAGAAATCCAGTCGTTAACCATTGAGCGGTTGCGGCCGATATCTGGAACACGTCCATCAAATTACTGATCGCGATGTTAAGTGCCGTCTCGCTAAACATGCCTACGAAACCGCAGATTAACAGCGATGCCATAATGGCGCGTGTATTGTACTTCTTCATGTGATTCACTTCTCCCAATCCGTGTAGTTAATCATGCGCGATGTGACATTCTTGCCTCCTTCGTTTTTAGGGCTGAGTTCTATTCTACACGCTTTTACTTTCGATTCAATAGCGAAAATCGATTTAAAAAGAAAAAAACCGCGATTTACGCGGTTAGAAGCAAAAGTTAATAAATTCTTTAAAGTCCAACTGCATTGCCTCGTTCAAGCCGAACAATTTGCTGCTCTCCTGCTTCCGCTAATTGGCGGAATTCTTCGATGCTCGCTCTCATGCGGGGGAGCGCATCCTGCTTGTATTGACTAATCGCTTCCATTGCGGCAAAGGTGTCGGCGAAGGCCTGCTTCAGTGAGTCCACCGAGATGCTCGAATCAATGGCTCCTTTATGAATCTCGGTCCCTTGCGTGTTCAACATTCTTGCCGTGTTTTCGATAAAAGTATTCGTCGTCGCGTACAAAGCGTTAAGCTGATCCAGCACGATTTTTTGGTTTGCGAGAGCGCTGGCGACGGTTGCCGCAACCCGCAAAGCCGATACGGTAACCGTGTTGGCGCGATCAACGCCACGGATGAGTTCCTTGTTGTTCCGAATAATAATTTCGAATGCCATGTAACCTTGTTGGTTGACGGCCATCATGGATTGCATATCCATCGTACGCTGACGAAGCGGGAACAACACTTCTTCGATGATAAATCTGATTTTTTCCGGATCCTCGCTGCGCAGCTTCGCTGCTTCAATCTGAGCCTCGATCGCTTCGTCCATAAAGGCAGCCAATTGAATTTCCTTCTCCAGCTTCTTCGTTAAATCCCGCAGCGCATGTTGTTCAATCATGAGCGTCGTATTATCGTCTTTTAAGCCGGCTTTGCCTTTCTCGAGCAATTGAACAATCTTCGCGATGACGGCGTCCGCCTTTTCAAACTTCTGGAAATAAGCCCGTAACGGATTAAACAGCTTCCCGAAAAGACCCTTCTTTAAAAAATCAATGCCGCTCGGATCCAGATCCTTCATATACATATGAAGCTCGCCAAGCCCTTTGGCTACAACTCCGCCCTCTTCGCCCGACTTGGACAGACTTCCCAGAGACACCTGCAGCAATGCGTTTTTGGACGATGAGGTTTTCATGGTATCATATCCGAATTGCTCCACGGACGAAAGAATGGTTTTTCGTTTGTCTAGCGAGTCCATGTCGATCGACATAATGGCCTTTACATTCTGGTCGGCTTGTTCCTTTAGTTGTTCGACTTCCTTCGGGATGGGTTTAATCTGTTCCTCAACGATTTCTTTAAGCTCTTCAGGACTTGATACCTGCATGGAAAATGTCATTGAAATTCCTCCCTTAATCTATCGTTGGATTACATTTGAACATTAAACAGGTTGCTGATTTTATACACGACATCGTCCGTATCGGCATTGATGCTTGCTGCTTCGTTAATGCTGGATATGCTTTGAAGGGCTTGAATATCCGCGTTGTATCCGATGGTATAGATCGGGATTTTGTAGCCTTCGATTAGACCGCGAATATCCTTTAAGGAATGGCCCTCGTTGGTTTCGCCGTCGCTAAGCACAAAGATGAGCGGCTTCACATCAGGGTTGGCGGCCATATAATCCTGCAGCATCTTGATCGCCACGACCACGCCATCGAATGTCGCGGTTCCGCCGCTTGCTTGAAGACTGTTAACGGTTCCGACGAACAAGGACTGCTGATTCGTGTCATATCGCGCGATCGGCAGGTTGATCGTTACGTCACTGGAGTAAGAGACCAGTCCGATCATGTTGTCTTTGCCTAAATATTTCTGGCCTTGCGTTAATGACTCTTTTAAACGATTAAGCGCCTCGCCATCCATGCTTCCCGATACATCCGTTACGAATACTGCCGCTATCGGTTTAGCGCCGTTTTTCTTCTCCTTCCACACCTTTTGCGCAGCGCTTAATGTAGGACCGTCGAGAGGCTCAAGCTCGGCTTTATAATCATCAAGACCGTTAAAACCTCTTTCTTTTGCATGGACTTGATATTTTTCGCCGGTTACAAAGGTGGTGAAGGCTTTGAGAATCTCCTTTTTCTCGTTCGAAATGTCGCCAAGCGCGTAGAGCGGGCTGTCATGCCTGACACCAAAAGGCGTAAAGACATATTCATTTTTGAGATCGCCGGGCGTGTTAACGAAAGTCTGATACTCCAGTACGAATCCATCCAACATGCCGGAAGTCGCCGCATCGCGCATTTGAATGGTCGTCGAAGCGATAAAAGGGACATTGACCTGGAATTGCTCAAAGCCTTGTACAGCCTCACTGCTTAACGGATTTCCGTTATCGAAGGTTTTCAGAGCCGTAACGAG
Organism: Paenibacillus sp. MY03; assembly: GCF_002165585.1. Classification (NCBI taxonomy): domain Bacteria; kingdom Bacillati; phylum Bacillota; class Bacilli; order Caryophanales; family Paenibacillaceae; genus Paenibacillus; species Paenibacillus sp. MY03. The sequence continues at coordinate 101,992 of NZ_MXQD01000012.1, forward strand.
AAAATTGAGGCCCGTCGAGCTGGCGAATGGATCTGTATATCCCATAGCAAATTCATTATTGGCGATCGCTTCCGTCACGGTTTTTACATTGATCGCGCCGTAGCTATTAACGAGCTCATCATGTTTCGCCTTTGCAATAACGATACCAGGCACATTGCCTACCAGTCTGCTCGAAATGAGCTCTGTCTTCACCCCTGCCGCTTTCACCATCTCTCCCCACAGTTCGTTGGAAGGCGTAAAGGCATCGGGTATGTATTTACCGGATTTGATATAGTCGGTTGCGGTACCGGAAGCAATATTCCTGATCATAACGGATACGGGCTTCCCATTAATGGACAGATTAGACGAGTTAAAATCAGATGCAGCGTCGCTTAACCAACCGTCTGTACCGGTACCGCCCTTTTCTGTCGACGAGAAAATCTCTACATATAAGTCCGTAGTATTCGTCACTGTTATTGGAAACTTCGATATTTCCGGCAACGATTCCGCAACGTCCACGGGATTTATATCGATCTGGCCTTTCACGGGTTCGGCAGTGTTGACAGATATTTTGGAGTATAGTTTTTCCAGACGTTTGCCCGCATCTTCGGCCGACACCTCGGCATCGGATTTCCCTAAGTTGGAGGTAAACGTAATCCCCGCGTACACAGCAATAAAAACAATGATAATTAATGAACTAGCTATAAGGAAAAACTTGCCCTTATTCATGTAGTCATCTCCTTTATGATTTATATAATCTGGTTTGTTTAATTAACGTATCGATCTCTTGCATGCATGGCATGGTCTCCATATCTTTAAGCTCCACCGTATCCAGACGCGACACTTCAAGGATCAGCTTGTCGAGCTTAAGCAATATCTCTTCATTTGTTTCAAGAGATCTTCGAATAAATAACAGATATTCTTGGAAAACCTCTTTTTTTCTCAGTTGGACCTGCGAGGGGGAAGCAGCATTTTGAGTCATGACCCGGTTATATTCTCTTTCGTCAAAAATATGAAGATGCGTTAGGATACCGCGAATATTGGTGAAAAATAGATTTTCGACATCCTTTGTGGTGTCGGCGAACTTGACGAAACTAAGACCTCCAGGCACAAATCTTTGATTCAGCACATTAAGAAGAGTGTCGTGGCGCTTTTTGATTCTGTCGATTTGGTGGAGCGCCAAGCTCACGTCGTTCTCGACAGCCTTTACTTTTTGGAACTGCTTCAAAGCGATTTCGAATTCTTCGGGCGTATGAACTTCAAGGATTGGAATACGCGCTTCTTTCTTGAGCAGCAGCGTATAGCTGCTGTATAAAAGGATTGCAGCGCTGCCAGCTAACGTGGCTGCGGCAGTTGCGCTTTTTAGCGCATTCTCTCCAAAACCAATGGCTAAAAGTCCTGGGGATAAGATGGCAATATCAATGAGGATGACCGTCATTACAATGAATGTTAATGTTATCACTTTTTTAGCATCCACTTCGGCAGCCCCTCCTTTCTGTCTTTAAATTTGGAACACTAACATTTGACAATAAGTATAGTACGATAGATTTTTTATTAAGACTCAAATTCCTAAGCGCGGCAATCATCTAGAACAGCGGAAGTATCTGTCTTCGCAACCTCTGCCGAACCTTTTTTTGTTCCTTCGGAACCAAATTATACCTTTCGTACCTGTTGGTTTCAATGATTTTATTTAAAACCTGATGCCATTTCCAGACAAAAAAAGACCCGATTCCCTTTACTTCAGGATTCGGGTTGTTGCAAGCAAACTTTCGGTTCGCCATCAAGGCGCCTCGATAGTCTTCAATTTCTCAAGAATTCGACGCTTTCGATACATCATTTTGCCTGTTTCGCTGACATCCATAAGCGTGGATCGATTTAAATATGCGCCGAACAAGATGCCTGCGATGGGAATCATCTGGAACAGCTTTTTCCAGCCAAAATTGTCTCTCTATGTGAGCATGACCTCGCGCCAGCCTTGAAGTTGGGACATAACCTGCCCGCTTCTCTCTTCCGAATGGAAGGCTGAAAGCTCTTCGAGAATCGCCTTTTTGCCGACGATATCGGAGGAGGAGAACTGCATGCATTTTACGATGAAAATACGTTCCGACTTTTCGTTTGGGTCATAGCCGTAGCTGAGCGCAACCTCCTGGAGCGCTTTGAGCGAGATGCCGAGCAACAGCGGAATATCGATAGCGATCGTGAAGATGCCTCCGATGCCTGTCGTTGCGCCCTGCACGGTCGCCATCTTGCTGCTTGTAGCGATTACGCGATCAGCCGCTTCATCCATTGTACGCAGAGGCAGCTTGCCGATCCGATCCAGGGCCGATTCTTCGCCTTGCTCTTCGTCCGGAAAAAACTTGCGGTACATCTGTTCCTTGCTGATCAGATAACGACCGCCGTTCTGAATATAGCTGCCGAGCTCGTCCAGCGCTGTACTTATTTTGTCCTGTATGAACTTCGGCGTAATTCGGTCCAGAATGGCAAAGGGCAGCCGTCCTAGCTTCTCCCAGAAGAACAGTCCCTTCTGATCATTTTCCCACGTTTCGATTTTCTTTAATTCCAACTTCAACGCTTCCGCGGTTTCTATATTTGTCATCCCTAAAGCAATACCTCGCTTCGATAAGTGATTTAGACCTTACATACTTCTCGAAGCGCTTCAACGTTTCATTTTTTATTCCTCGAACGACAAATTTTGCGGCTCGTCCCGCAATTCTCCGCCGATCTGCATATTCGTGCTTGGCGTTCGTTCATCCACAATGTCGAAGGCGAAATTGTCCATCCATACTTTCCCTTGACCGGTAAGCAGAACGCCGAACGAGATAGACGCACTGTCCGATGGCACATCGAGCACGATGGAGTACAAGTTCCAAGATGCTGTACCTTGAATCGGCCGGTCGCTCATATTGTCGAATTGCATCGTATCCCCCGCCGCGTTGTCGATTCTCATCCATAACCCGGCAAAAGCAGAAACCTTCTCGACCTGGATAAAAGCAGACAGCTTTATTCGTTTTCCTTTGTATTTGTCGGATCTGAATTGCTGCATAATCGTCGCGAATTGCGTCTCTGATGTTGCGGATACCGATTTTAAATAACCGGATACCTTCCCCATATGGACAGTCTCCCGATCCATGCCCATCTCATAGAGGGACGGGTCGGCCCCGCTCAGAATCCAACCTTTAACTTGGTTATTATCGTTCATCTTCTTAATCTCCTCTCGTTGATCATGCGTGTAAAGCACGCTCTCCATCATTTTGCGGTAACGTCCAGGCGGCATGCCGTATTCCTTCTTGAACGCGCGTGTAAATGCTTCCTGCGATTCAAATCTGCATCGGAACGCGATCTGGATGATTTCCTCCGAGGTATAGAGGAGAAGCGCCGAAGCACCGGCTAGTCTGCGAGACCGGCTATAGTCCGTTACGCTTGCGCCTACTTGCTCCAGAAAAATTCGGTGAAAATGATATTTGGAGAAACCTGCGGCGGCCGCCACCTGCTCGAGCGTCAGCTCTTCCTCCAGATGCGTTTCGATATAATCTAAAGCTTGATAAATCATGGGATGGTATTTCACGTGATCACCTCTTGCAGACAACAATAACATAAATGTGCGGAGCTATTTTTGATCAGAATTGCGAATGTAATGGAATGCGCCATAAATGACAACAAAAAAACCGCGAAAATCGCGGTTTTTTTACTTACGAGTAGCCCCAGAAGGCATCCTTTTTAATATTTCCTTTGGCCACAGCAAGCTGCTTTAACTTTTCGGCATGCAAGTCGACGAACGACTTCGGACCGGCTATATAATACCTGCCGTTTACCTTATGAGAGGCTGCAAACCTGCCAATCTCCTGCTGCAAGTCGTCCCTGGAGTCCAGATACGTAATCCGGAACGACATTTTGTTTGCAAGGTCATCAAGCTCATCCTTGAAGATATAGGACTTATTGGTGTCCGTGTATACAAGATGGATATGGCTGGCGTCTTTGTTACCTTCAGCATCCAATTGCTTGAGGATGGAACGAAACGGAGTAATTCCGATCCCGCCGGCGATCAACAGCGAAGGATTGTTGTCCGTCAAAGTAAACGCGCCGACAGGACCGCTCATTTTGACCGTCATGCCTTTCTTCAATTCGGACATCGCCGTCTTGAATTCGCTTGGATTTTCGCCGACGCGCGTCGTCAGTCTAATGACATTTTCTGAAGGCGCCGATGCAATACTGAAAGGTTTTGTTCCGTTCTTGATTTTTTTATGAGTAGGAGTGAACAATCCATATTGACCGGCATTCCAGGTCAGATCCTTCGGTTTCTCGAATAAGAAGGAATAGACTTGGCGATCCTCCTGGAGGCTCTCCAAGAACACTAATTCTTTTTTATTAAATATGGCGAACATATCTTTGAAGAAACTCAATTCTTCCTCATCCCCTTATGTGAGCTTACGACTTACGTCAAATATTTTCCAGTGATCGATTTCTCCGCTTGAATGATCGACGTAGGTGTGCCCTCGAACACCACCTGACCGCCCTTGCTTCCTCCGTCCGGTCCCATGTCGATGATCCAGTCCGCTTGGCTGATGACATCGAGATTATGTTCGATCACGATGACCGTATTGCCGCTGTCTACAAGACGGTTCATGATCGCCATAAGATGGCCGATATCGGACATATGCAGTCCTGTCGTCGGTTCATCCATTACATAGATGCTCCCCTTCTTGTGCAGCTCGCTCGCCAATTTGATCCGCTGACATTCTCCGCCGGACAATGTGCTGAGCGGCTGACCAAGAGTAATGTAGCTCAGACCTACGTCGCTCATCGCTTGAAGCTTGCGGACGACTTCTTTCAGCTGGAAAAATTCCAATGCCTGCTCGACAGTCATCATCAACACTTCAGCGATCGACTTGCCATTCAGCTTGTATTCGAGAACCTCTTCCTTGAACCGATTGCCGCCGCATACATCGCATGGCAGTTTCACGCTGTCAAGAAAAGCAAGGTCTGTGTAGACAACGCCAAGTCCTTGGCAATTCTCGCAGGCTCCTTTGGAGTTGAAGCTGAACAAGCTCTGATTGACTTTATTCGCGGATGCGAACGCCTTGCGAACATCGTCCATAATGCCCGTATAAGTCGCGGGATTGGAGCGTGTCGACACGCCGACTGCCGATTGATCGATGACAATGGCATCCGGTTGCTGCTTCAGGAAGATTTCGTTGATCAATGTACTTTTGCCGGAGCCGGCAACTCCCGTCACGACCGTTAGAACACCGACAGGAATATACACGCTTACGTTCTGCAAATTATGCAAGCTGGCATTTTTAATGGAAAGCTTGCCGGAGTGCTCTCTGCTCTCGTTCTTAAGCTGAAGCGGGTGCTTCATATGGTTGCCCGTAAGCGTACCCGACTCCAAGAGGCCGGGATAGCTGCCTTCGTATACGATGTTCCCGCCGCGTCCGCCGGCATGAGGTCCTACATCGACAATATGATCCGCCACCTTGATGACATCGGGGTCATGCTCGACGACGATTACCGTGTTCCCCTTGTCGCGCAGCTTTTGCAGCAGCTCATTAAGACGGTGTACGTCTCGCGGATGCAGGCCAACGCTAGGCTCATCGAAGATGTAAGTAACATCAACCAGACTCCCGCTCAGATGTTTAACCATCTTTACGCGTTGCGATTCGCCGCCTGATAATGTATCCGTCTCGCGGTCCAGCGTTAGGTAATCAAGTCCGATATCTACCAGATGCTGCAGCCTCTGTATCAGAGACTTTACGACTGGCGCCGCCACCGGATCGTCGATCTCCCGGATGACACGGATTAACTGACCAACCTCTGTGGAGGACATTTCTGCGATGTTGAGGTCGTTGATCCTGCAGTTCAAAGCCGCTTGACTGAGTCTGGCGCCATGACAGCTGGTGCAAGGACCCTCGGAGATGAATGGCGAGACTGCTTTTTGCGTTCGTTCGGACATCGTCTTCAGATCGCGTTTAATATACTTATTGGTAAACTTCTCAATGATGCCCTCTACAGTCAGGTTCATCGCCTTTCCGCCGAACATCACCTGAACCTTGCTAGCCTTCGCGTAGAAAAGCTGATCCAGCTCTTCCTGCGAATAATCGCTTAACTTTTTGTCAAGATCGAATGTCCCCCACTGTGGAATCATATTCCATTCCCAGCCGTTCACCGCATAATCGGGCATCAAAAGAGCCCCTTCATTAAGCGACTTGGACATATCCACCGCTTTGCTCATGTCTACGCCCAGTCTGCGTCCGAGTCCGCTGCAATCCGGACACATGCCTTGCGGATCGTTGAAGGAGAACATATGAGCCCCGCCAACATGCGGCTGGCCGACTCGGGAGAACAACAGGCGAAGAATGGGCGAAATATCGGTTATCGTGCCCATCGTAGAATGGGAGCCGCCGCCGAGTCGCTTCTGGTCGACGATGACAGCCATACTCAGATTCTCTATGGCATCCGTATCCGGCTGAGGCACGCGCGGCAGGAAATTACGCACAAACATACTGAAATTTTCATTTAGCAAACGGGTAGATTCTGCGGCGATCGTATCAAAAACGATGGATGACTTGCCGGATCCCGATACGCCGGTAAAGATCGTGATCTTCTTTTTTGGGATGCGTAACGAAACATTGTTAAGATTGTTTTCTCTTGCTCCCGAGATGACGATAAAATGTTGATTATTTTCGCTCATTCATGACATCCTTCCGATCTTTTTGTAGGCAAGCTTCTTACGCCAATGCTTTATCCAGCTCGCCGCACCAATTCGACCAGCCATGTCTAGCTCCTTCAAGCCCATGTACATTCGAGAATCCGGTTTGTTCCAGATGCAGGTTAACCTTCCCGTCTTCGATTTCCTGAAGCGTCCAGTTCACGGTATGCTTCTCTTCGCCGACAGCCCAAGAATAGGACAAGTGCGATGGCGGGTCCACGATCAATACTTCGCCGTCAATAATGCCATCCCAGTACTCATTTGGTTTGGCGCGAAATTGGAATTGATGGCCCACTATAGGCTCGAAATCATTTTCCAACACCCATTTCGCCAATTTGTTGGAATCCGTTAATGCCGACCATAGCTTCTCGATCGAGGTCTTGTATTGAAAATCCAGCTCCAGCTTTAAACTCATTTTTCTTCCTCCTCTAGTAAGAAACCTAAACTTAGTAAATTAGCAGTCCAGAACTTGTTATAGAATGAAAGCCAATCCTGCACTTCTCTAAGCGGTGAAGGATTCAGCTTGAATCGCGTTTCTCTGCCAACCTTTCGGTCCATAACAAGTCCTGCTTCTTTAAGTATGCTCAAATGTTTGGACACAGCTGTTCGGCCCATCTGGAATTGCGTCGTCAATTCGTGCAGTGGTATATCGTCTGTCTCGGCTAACAGCCTTATAAGTTGGCGTCTGGTTGGATCTGCAATCGCGTCAAATACATCCCGCAACTGTTTGTGTTCGCTCACAACACCCTCTCCTAAGGAATGATATTTAGTTGTTAATTGGACACCATTTGGTGACTTTTTGATTATAGGACACCGTTCGGTGTCATGTCAACTGCATGAAAAATGAAACAACGATAGTCAAGGACGAGAAAATATAGTCCTGGACTGCCGCTGTTTTTTTATGCTAACGTTCTCGGTAAATTGTATATGTATGAATTACTCCGCTTGAAACAAATCAAATTGATTACTGTACAAATCCTCAAAACCGACTCCTTTTCCTCCCGGAACTATGGCTGGTTCTCCGTGGAAAACGACACCCCGTCCTTTCATTTCAAAGTAGTCGCCTTCGATGTCATCTGTTTCAAACATGACCAGGACTTGGTTAGCGCTCTGTTTGCCTATCAATGCCAGTTGGTCTGATGTTTCCGCCTTTACCAGTTCAAACAACGTTTCATTACTCTCTCTCGGAGCGACCGCCAGATATCGCGATCCCTGACCAAAATCCATATCCGAGATTACGACAAACCCAAGTCTTTCCGTATAAAATTGTTTGGCTTCTTCTTGATCTTTCACAAGAATCGTAAGTTGGGCCGCTTTAAGAATCATGTCCCAGTCCCATCCTTCTACTATTATTTATATTCCAATTATAGCACATACGTTCGTATCCATCTACCCGAAAAATCCCGATTCATCCTCTGCCTACGCTCTCTCTTCGTGAGTATGTTGACTCTTTTTAAAACAGCTAGCCAGACATTAAACAGAGGACCCAAGTCGTTAGTTAATAACGACTATAGAGTCCTCTTTTTTACAATATGGGTTTTTGCGTTTTAAGCCGTTACCAGGCATTAACGCCGAGACGCTCGACCGTCTCCCGAATGAATGCCGGCTCGTCCTCCGGCACGCGCGAAGTGACGAGATTACGATCCACGACGACTTCGCGGTTAAGGTACTTCCCGCCCACCGCCTCGATCTCCGAAGAAATGCCGGGAAACGCCGTTAACGTTCGGCCTTCCAGCACGCCTGCCGCAGCCAGTACTTGCGGTCCGTGACAGATCGCGGCAATGGTTTTCCCTTCCCGGTCGGCTTCTCGAACGAAACGATTGACATCTTCGTTATACATCAGATAACCTGGCGAACTGCCGCCTGGGATGATAATGGCATCGTAATCCGCCGCATGGGCATCTTTGATACCCAGATGCGTAGTATACGTCACCGTACCTTGTTTGCCTGTCAGCTCCTCTTGTGCCTCTAGTCCGATGATCACGGTCTCGTGACCGTTCTTTACCATCTCTTCGTAGGGATTAACCATCTCGGAATCCTCGAAATCCTTAGCAAGCAAAAATGCTACTTTTTTGGCTTCAGTCATCTTCATAGCTCCTCTCCAAATCATCGACATAAAGGTAATATACCCAATGATGCCCATGTTGAAGCGGCTAAGCGATGGAATTAATACAAAGTTTGGAGCGCCTGAGGCGTGAATGGAATCAGCTCATCAAGGTTACCGTCTCTAATTTTTTTGACCCAAGCCGGATCTGCAAGAAGCGCTCGGCCGATCGCCACAAGATCGAATTCTTGATTCTCGAGCTTTGGAATCAGGCCATCCAAGCTGGCGTTGCCTGCACCGCTTCCCTTCGTAAAAAATGTCGAGACATCGCCGTCCAGGCCAACAGAGCCCACCGTAATGGTCGGTTTGCCGGTCAAATGTTTCACCCAGCCCGCAAAATTCAACTTGGAGCCTTCGAATTCCGGTTCCCAGAAGCGGCGTGTCGAGCAATGGAAGATATCAACCCCGGCGTCAACCAGCGGTTCGAGAAATTGCTTCAGCTCCTCCGAAGTCTCCACGAGTTTCGCCGAATAATCGCTGCCCTTCCATTGCGAAATCCGCAAAATAATAGGGAAATCGGGACCAACGGCTTCGCGGCAAGCTTTCACGACTTCTGCGGCGAAGTTCGTACGCGCGAGCAGGCTGCCGCCGTACCGGTCACTGCGTTGATTCGTTTTCTCCCAAAAGAACTGGTCGATCAGATATCCGTGAGCGCCGTGAAGCTCGATGCCGTCAAAGCCAAGACGTTTCGCTTGCGCCGCGGCTTTGGCGAATTCCTGCACGATGCCGACGATCTCGTCTTGGGAGTATTCGTTCACGTTGCCACGGGCGCCCATGTGCCAGATTTGAGGGACGATCTTGCCACCTGCTTCGTGCACTTCCGATAAAACGTTAGCCCAGCCGTTTAAGGCATCTTCCCCATAAAAGAACGGAACGTTCTCCTGATTACTTGAATCGGCGTGATTGATGACCGTACCTTCCGTGATGATCAACCCGACTCCGTTCTCGGCTCTGCGGCGATAATAGGCGGCGACATCCGGTCCGGGAACGCCGTTCGGCGATTTTTGACGCGTCATTGGCGCCATTACGGTCCGATTAGACAATGAAAGCTTCCCCAGCGTAAAAGGACGGAACAGGGATTGCACAGTTTGCGTGTTAGTCATGGTTACCCTCCAATAGGCATATTCTTTATTTTTAAAAGCATGCGCATGCATATAAATTATCAAAAAGAAAAGAGCCCTGTCAAGAGGCTCTCATTTCAGAAGCTGTTGTACAAGCTTCCCCAGCTCGGTCATCGCCCCATCGCGGCGTAATTCAGCATCAAGCACATCATTTACGATAGCAAGGGCACGCTGATACTTTTGTTCGCCCGTTTCCGTAATGCGGGTATAGATGCCTCGTCGATCATTGGTGCAAGAATGCCGTTCGAGAGCTCCTACATGAGGGGCTTCCATGCGATCCACTAAACGCGACGTCGCGCTTTGGCTTAATCCCACCATCTCTTGAAGCTGCTGCAATCGCAGCTCCTTGCACGCGGAGCCGGAAACGAATTTAAGAACGTAAAATTCCTTTAAGGATATATCAAATTGCTTCAGCAGCGCTTGTTCCAACTTTTCGTTGACGCTGGAATGGATGAGGGATACGGACAGCCATAAATCCAGTCGTTCGTTGTCGTGATGCAAGATTGACCACCCCGTAAATAATTGTTGATTCCGTCGTCTTATTGTATCAAGGTTGCTCGGAATGGTCAAAATCTCGCAAAACGACTGATTTGCTCAGCTCATCATTTGTACAATTAAACGCCGGTGAACGAAAGGCTGATATCTTCGTTGCCGTTTTTGATCTGCCAACCGTTAAAGCCCGCCGCATCCGTAATGCCAGGCTTAAATGTCAGAACATAGACCTGGCCAGCCTTCAGATCATTGGACATCTTTAGCGTGACTTCGGTGACGACCGCTCCCGTGTTGTTTAATTCGTCATGGGAGATGCGAACCGCTTCTCCACCCTGCTCAGCCAAGGCAAAGGAGGTTTCATTCACGTTTTTTACCGGTTCGCTAAATAATACTTTGATCGTCGAACGGTTAATGACGACGACCTGCTTCGCGTACGGCGCTTCATTAGGAACGACAGTACCCGCGAAGGTTGTGTCGTTCTCTCCGTTTTGGGTATTCAGGGACGATACGCCCGTTACTCTTGCAGAATACACGCGGCCTGGCTGGAACAAGTTCGGATTGGAGTCGGTACTTGTTCGGAATTGGACGCTGACCACTCTGTTCGTGCCGGCTTTGCGCACAGCGTACTTGCTCCAACCGGACATCGAGACATTGGCTCCGTTATCCTTTAAAATCGTTACGACAAGCGAGCCTACGTCCGAATCCTTAATATCACGATCGAAGGAAACTTCGATTGTATTTTCATTAACCGCCGTTATGCCCTGCAGCTTCACGGGAAGGACCGGATTGGAGATGCCTCCGAACAGGAGACCGGACTTCGTATCCATGACGTTGCCGGCCAGATCGGGAATGCCCGATACGGTCAAGTTGTACACAGTTTTGTCTTGTTGCGCGGAAGTCCGCAGTGTGACGGTTCGACCTTCATTGTCCAAGCTTGCCGAGACGACAGCCAATCCGGGGATGCTGTAGCGTCCGGTCTGGACCGCGATATCCCGATTGACCTTTTCGCTGAACCTAACGGTCAAGGAGGCATCTGCGTTTACCTTGAAATCCGCTTCTACGATCGTCGGCTTCGTGGCGTCCGCGCTGCCTACGATAGACAAGTCGGAACGCGTATCCATAATGTTGCCGGCCAGATCCTTAATGTTTTTGACCGTCATCGTATAACGGGTATTATCCGACTGATTGGATGTTGTAATCGTCACTTGTCTCTTATCTCCGGACAATTGCACTGCCGACAGCTTAAGTCCGCCGGAGAACGAATAATTCGAAGGATTGGTAGCTGTCGCTTGATCCAGCGCCTCCGAAAACGTTAATACGTAGACTCGCGCCGTAATCCGATCGAATGCGGTGATCACGGGCTTTGTCATATCCGATCTCGTCGAGCTGTAAGCCCACGACTTGCCGTCGATGGTTAAGTAGTGCGTTCGATTTTCGGCCTGATACCCTGTCGTGATCAGTATCGACATGCCATCCCCGCTTAGCGAGGAAAGCAGAATCGGGACGATGGTATTGCGATCGTCTCGCAGACTGAACCTTGAGATATCGGCGGACTCAGCCTTGGATTTCAAGTTTACTCGAACCGTCTGGACGCTAATGGCCTCGACAGACTTGACATCCAGCAGAATTCCCCAACCTGTATAAACCGCATAGACGGCATCTACAAGAACGCTGCGTGTTGCGTTAATCGTATAGTCGTTCCGATGAGCAATCCAGCCTTTGCTAAGAGCGGTTCCTACAGCAGCTTTCGCCCATGGCGATACTTTGCCTTCGAAGCCGATGTTGGAGTTAGGCGTAATATTGTTGACCTTTAGCAATACAGAGGCCAACTCCTCCACTTTCACTTTTGCCGTCGGTTCGAACCTGTTCTCGCCTTTGCCTACCATAATCCCGGCGCCTCGGACAGCTTGGATCGCTTCATACGACCATCGCGTCTTCAATACGTCGACGAAGCTTGGCGTGGATTGGGAACGAGGCAATTCAAGAAGCTTGTAGAGCACGGTCGCAAACTGCTCTCTTGACATCGTTTCGTGGAGACGTGAAGACCCATCCTCGAAGCCGCTCATGATGCCTTGATTTTTTAACACCTGGAACTTCTCTTCCGTTGTCAATGTTGCCGCGCTTGCAGTAGGGATGGCCAATCCGAACAACAAAGTTAATGCAAGCAGAGTCAGTGCTATTTTCCTCATCTTCAGGGTCCTCCTAATGGATTTCTGCTGGTACCTCGTATAATTAATAAGTCCGGTTGCGGCCACGGTCCAGCGAGTGTACCCTCTTTAACGTTGCCATTGAGGAAAATGTTTCTGACGAAAGCTGTCACATCCAAAACTAGTCATGATTCGAGTAAAATCTCTGAAATCCGAGCGATCGCTCTTCGAGTGGAGGTTTTCTCACTGGCCGTGTTTCCCCGCCCCCGCCAAACCGAACAGTTCGCCGAACACCTTGTGCAAGCCATCGCTTCCGTAAGCGCTCCGAATGTCGGCCTTATTACCGTCCAGTACGATGACCCCATCCTTGAGGAACACGATTCGATCGGCTAACGTCTCGGCTATGTGCAGTTGATGCGTCGAGAATAACACGGTGCTTCCACTCGCGGCAGCCCCCCGGACCAGACTTACGAACGTTTCCATCCAATAAGGATCCAGTCCGTTCGTCGGTTCGTCCATGAGGATGAGCGGCGGCTTGGAGAGCAGAGCTTGACCGAACAATACCCGTTGACGCATTCCCTTCGAGAAGGAAGTGACCGGTTTTTTGCCCGTATCGGATAACCCGACGAGCGTAAGCACCTCGGCTGCCCGATCCTTGCCCAGACCTCTCAGCTTGGCCCAGAACGTCATCGTCTCCATCGCCGTTAGCCCTGCGCTGAAGCGATAATCATCCGGCATATAGCCGATCTTCTCGGCGTAGGCTTTCCGATTCTCCTTCCAGAGGATGCCGTCAACCGTAATGGATCCGCTTGTCGGCAGCATGATGCCGGCCAGCATGCGAAGCAGCGTGCTTTTGCCGGCTCCGTTGCCGCCGCATAAGGCTACCGCGCTTCCACGTCCAATGTTTAAGTTCATAGCTTCGATGACGGTTTTGTTTTTATAGGCTTTGTGAACGGAGTTGAACCTTACCAGCTCTTCAGCCACGACCGCGCCTCCTCTCCCACAGCACATAGGAAACGGTGAATATAATACTGATCCAGAGTAACGCGATGCCGGCAAACGCCGAAGTTCCCCAAGGCTGCAAGACCCACTTCACCCACTTATAATATTCGGGACCCAACGTAGAGCCTCCGCCTAACTTCACCACGGTGAACAATCGGGTCAATTCCGCCGGATTAAGAAAGACGAGCGCGGTTACTGCCGGCTTAATCCAGAGATAGGGCAACATGCCGAGTACGGCGATCAGCAGCGACGGCCAGGCAATAATGGCGAAAAACCAGACACCGACGGCCACTGTAAGCGCCTGCCAGCGATTTTTTGAAAGCGTGCCGATCAACAGCGCTATGGCTAGGAAAAATAAGGATAATAGCGCAGCGAAAATCAGCAATCGCCCATAAGTAGCCAAGTCGAATCCTCCGCCAAACATGGAGCCGGCGAGCCCCGATAATCCGAAGCCTGCGGCAACAATCGTGAGAAGCACGATGGCAAGCCCGATATATTTGCCGAGCAGGTACGCTCCCGTCCCCAGCGCGTAAGTGGACAGAAGCTCCCAGTTGCCCTCCTCCTTGTCGCCGGTAAGCGAGAAGGAACCTAACATCAGTGCCATCAAAGGCAACAGGTAAATAGCCAGATTCAGCATCGTGCCGCTCACGCCGGAATAGCCGCTTACATAACCTTGCAGATTGATCAAGAGCAGGCTGAACATGAATAGCGTAAAAAGGGCCATAAACGAATAGGCCCATGGATTACGAAATCCGATCTTCAATTCTCTTGCCGCAACATGCCTCAGAAGATTCACGAAGCGTGTCCTCCGCCATCATGAGTGCCGCTCTCCTCAACATGTCCATGCTCTTCTTGCCCGTGAGTATCAGACTCGCCATGCCCTTGATCATCGGAATGATCGTGACCGTGCATCTCCATCATTTCATGGTTAACCGCCCAGGAATGGCTGGCAAGATCATCTGCGGACATCAGCGTTCCTTTGCCTTGCTCAGCGATATAAGCCTTGGCATCCTCTTCCTTCTCGAACGATACGATGCCGTAGGCCATCGGTGTTTGAAAAGTAGGATCATAAGCATAATAGGCTTTCTCGTAACGCAGCCATTGCTTGGAGTCGAAATCGCGTACAAACGCAGCGCCGATCGTTTCCGTTCCGTTTTCCTTCTTCCAAGTGTTTAGACAGCCGATATCGTCGAATTTGAGCGACTGGCCGTCCTTCGTTATGATTTGCGTCGCAAATTGATCATCCTTGATTGCCATCTTGCAGATGACGCATACATCCGTCTCTTCGTTAATGGCTTGCGCCTCGTATTTCTCTCCGCCGCAAGCCGCTAGCGTCAGCACGAACACCAGTGCGAGGGCGAGCAGACTTATTTTTTTGTTCATATCGTTCTCCTCCTGTTCATATACAACATACCGATTACCGCGATAGTTAACAGCAGGCTCAAATAGACTGTCGCCTTGGAACTGCCATGACTTGGATTAACGCCGTCAAAACCCGGAGGTGCCAAAAGGGGCTTGACATCCCTTGACCAATCATCCCGATTGTTTTGGAAGAGCTCCTCGAGAAACTCCATGCCCGGCGATTGGAAGAAAAGCTGGAACGCCGCTCGTTTCTGCGTCACGCCTTGAAAAAAGGGATTGATCGCATAAGCGGTATCGCTATATCCGTCCCCATCCGTGTCGATGCCGCTGAAGCCGTCCCAATAGTTCCCGGCAATCTCGTTGTTGCTGCTTCCGCGGGCCTGCGCATCCGCGACATTCCCTTGGAAGAGGTTCCCTTCGACGACATTGCGTTCCGCATCGAGAAGCTGGATCCCGACAAAATTGTAGATCACTTCATTGCCGACGATGACATTGCCCGTAGACTGCTCCACGTAGAAGCCTGTCCGGTTGCCTTCGACTTTGTTGTCTTCGAATACAGAATCATGCGCGTCGAATAACAGTATGCCTTGCGAATGGACATTTTCGTTCTGTTTCGTGAATGTATTGCCGTTTACCTCAACCTCTGTAGCCGTCATCACCATGGCGCCGGTCACATTGGCATTGCCGACGTTGCCGCGAATGACCGTTCGGGCGGTATACATGCAATGAATGCCGTAACGCGAACGCTCGACGACGTTGCCGGTTACGATCGTATCATCGCTTTTCTCCATGTAGATACCGTCATGAGCATCGCTGACCGTGTTCCCGTCAATCCGCCAACGATGGGAATTAAAGAGGTCGATGCCGTTGCCCTTGGCAGCCATGGATACCTCTCGCGGCGTCCAATCAATCACGGTGCTTGTGATCGTACCATTATCTGCATCCTTCACGGCAATCCCGTCTGCGCCCGTAGCAATCCATAATTGCTCGATTCGAGCCCGGTCTCCCGATACGACGATCGTTGCTTGCGGCTTAAACGCCTCGTCGCGGATTCGTATTCCAGCCAAGGTGACGTCATCGGCTTCGACAATTAAGGCGCTTTCTTCACTTTCGTTCAGCAGAATGGATTCTCCAGCAATCTCGGAACGAAGCTCCAGCGGTTTCCGGATCACCGCCGGTCCCAGGTAGATACCCGGCTTTAGAACAATGGTCGATCCAGGCTCGGCTTCATCCAGAATCGGTTGCAATTCGGTTGTCATGGACGCAGATGAGACATCCGAGACATCCACCGATCCGGTATGATTTGCCGTGGTTGACGGATGGCCGCTGGCGCTTTCCGTAGCTGCTGCAGATGCTTGCCCGCCGCTGAGTACGGCGACTACCAACCAACCCATGATGGTGGATCGAAGCGCAAGCCTACATGTTGGGGTCAAATCTCCTCCCTCGCTTCCCTCCAGTTGTGCGGCTATTCAAGTACTTCTTTACAGCCAATCAAATTGTAACAATGACGGCCATCCCCATACATAGCCCTTTGTAGTCAATGTCGCCCTTAAGATCGACAGTCTTGTGACAAACCTGCGATTCCTTGCGCACGCGTGGAATTACCATGACCAAACGGATTCCATCAAACCCAGCTTCTCTCCTATTCGTTTCAACAGGGAATAACTCACCGGCTCCATAAGTTGGGTGGTACAGTCGGAGTTTGAAACATAATCTTTTTCCTGGGCTTTATCCCAGGTTGTCTCCGTCAAATAATTTGTAGCCTCCGCTTCATCGAAGCATGGCGGAGCTATGTACACTTCGTGGGTATGGTCGAGAATCATTCGGATATCGTTTGGCGGAGCAAAAGGTAGAGGAACTACAAGCAGTGTTATCAGGACGAGGGTCAGACTGATGCCGACCCAACCTTTTCTGAAGGTTGATTTATTTTTCATCGCTAATCCCCCTCGTCAGCGCGAAGATATCCGACATATCCGTCAACTCGCCTTCGTGACGTTTAATGAGTTTTCCTTGCTCATCGATGACTACGGTCAGTGGAAGACCTGCGACGCGATATTGCCGCTTTACATCCTGCTCGCGATCCATCGCGATCGGAAACGCAAGCTCGTAACGGTCGACGAACTTCTTCACCGTCTCCTCGTCTTCCCCGACATTAATCGCGATCATGTCGATGCCGGCTAGCTTGTAAGCTTCATTGAGAAGCGGCAGTTCATTGACGCATGGATTGCACCAGGACGCCCAGAAGTTAAGCACGACGCCTTTACCTTCAAAATCGGATAATGCAAGCTGACCGCCGGCGAGTTGATTCAATTGGAAGGACGGAGCCGCATCGCCAACGGCAGCCTTGCTCTGCGGCGCGGCATTGGTTTGTACCACTACGTAGACGGCGAGCGCGACTACGCCTGCCAGCAGCACGGCTTGAAACCAGCCTTTGCGTATGACTGAAATCAAAGTATACACCTCTCTAACTAAACAATAGTATCTATCTATTGTAACAATGGTGAAGGCTTGCAGATATGACTCGTTTGGGCTATTCATGATGTGAATAAGTATATAGTTATATTGTTATTTACTTATATAATCAGTTGCGTATATAATTGGTGTAGTTCACACGGAGGAGGCACAGTTATGGACCCGATTGATGAAATGTCGGAAGTACTTAAGCTTTTGTCGGATAAAACTAGATTAACGATACTCGCGCTCTTGAAGGAGCGGGAATTATGCGTCTGCGATATCGTGGAGCTGTTGGAAACAAGTCAACCTAATATCAGTCAACATCTGCGGAAGCTCAAGCTGGGCGGTTTGGTTCATGAAACCAGGCGCAGCCAATGGATCTATTATTCCTTGAATCTGGAGTCCAGACCGTATCTGCAGACCGTCATCGATCAGCTTCCCTCTATGAAAGAAAAGCTTGTCGGCCGTGCGAACTCGACTTGCGATTGATGGGGAGGCACTATGCTGGTACTTGCGTGTTTGATTTTTATCGTCACTTTAATTTTCGTTATCTGGCAGCCTAAAGGACTGAGCATCGGCTGGTCGGCATCCGCTGGCGCTCTTGCAGCTTTGCTATTCGGAGTCGTCGATTGGCAGGACGTTTGGGATGTTACCGGCATGGTCTGGAACGCCACGCTCGCTTTTGTCGCCATCATTCTGATTTCATTAGTTCTGGACGAAATCGGATTTTTCGAATGGTCCGCCCTTCATATGGCGCGATTGGCACGCGGGAATGGAGTTCTCATGTACGTCTACGTCATTCTGCTCGGTGCTGCGGTAGCGATCTTCTTCGCCAACGACGGTGCGGCGTTAATATTGACGCCAATCGTTCTGGCTTTGGTTAGAGCGCTGAAATTCGAAGATCGGCTCGTTCTGCCTTTTATTATCGCTAGCGGTTTTATAGCGGATACGGCCTCTTTGCCGCTAATTGTCAGCAATCTGGTTAATATTGTATCCGCTGATTTCTTTTCGATCTCCTTTATGGAGTACGCCAGTGTTATGATCGTGCCGGGTTTGTTTTCTATCGCTGCCAGCTTGCTTGTGTTGTTCGTTTATTTCCGTAAAAATATCCCTTCCCGCTATGATCTCGAGAAAGTAAAAGAACCTAAGGAAGCCATAAAGGATCGGACTTTGTTTCGATTATCCTGGTGGGTGCTGGGCGTACTTTTGGCGGGGTATCTGGTTAGCGAATCCATAGGCTTGCCAGTCTCTGCCATCGTGGGAATAGTGGCCGTCATCTTCCTGCTATTAGCGAGACGCAGCCATGCCTTGCAAACGTGGAAGCTGGTCAAAGGCGCGCCGTGGTCCGTTGTCGTTTTTTCGATTGGCATGTATGTCGTTGTTTATGGCTTGCGCAATGTAGGCTTGACCGATCAATTGGGCCGATTATTCCAGTGGGTTGCCGAACAAGGACTATTTATTGCCGTATTAGGAACCGGCTTTATCGCGGCGATTCTTTCCTCCGTGATGAACAATTTGCCAACCGTCATGATCGACGCGCTTGCCATTCAGGGAACGACAACCGAAGGCGTAATCCGTGAAGCATTGATTTACGCCAATGTAATCGGCTCGGACTTGGGACCCAAGATTACGCCGATTGGCTCGCTCGCCACCTTATTATGGCTGCATGTGTTAGCTCAGAAAGGCGTTAGAATTGGCTGGGGACAATATTTTAAGATAGGACTGATCCTCACGCTCCCCACCCTGTTCATCACGCTGGTTGGTTTATTTCTATGGTTGTCCTTCCTCTATTTTATATAATCCAAAGGAGATTTTACTTATGACGTCCAAACGGTTAGTTTACTTCCTATGTACAGGCAATTCCTGCCGCAGCCAAATCGCTGATGGTTATTTGAAGGCTATCGGAGGAGATCGTTTTGAAGTCAAAAGCGCCGGCCTGGAAGCACACGGACTTAATCCCCGAGCAGTTGCCGCAATGCAAGAAGACGGTATAGATATTACCGCTCATACCTCGGATGTCATTAATCCGGACATTTTGAACCGCGCCGATTACGTAATTACTTTGTGCGGACATGCCGACGAACATTGCCCCGTTGTCTCTAATGTCAATGTCGTAAAGCAGCACTGGGGCTTCGACGATCCAGCCAAAGCTGCCGGAACGGAAGAGGAAATTACAGCGAAATTTCGCGAAGTGCGGGATTCCATTAAAAACCGAATTCGCGAATTTGTTGAGTCGTTGCAATAGTTCGGAACAAAGAAAATAAACAGCGGCTACCTTGAGAAACATTAAAGTCTCAGGGGAAGCGGCTGTTTATCTTCATTTCGCATTTCCGTATATTGGTCGCCAACGATCGCGTTTGCGGTTACAAATCATCGGGACTTCTAGGCGTTCACAACGATCGTATACTCCGCTTCCGCGCGAACATCCCTAATTTCCGCCTGGTGATCCTCTTCCGGTCTGGAAGGCATATAAATATTGCTTTTCTTTAATAGCGGGGAAATTTTCAGAACGATTGGTTCGTTGGCCATAATCTCGCGGAACCGCTTTAAGCCTATCATCCAAGGAACGCCGCTGTAGAACTGATCCGCAACGCATTGTCCGGCAATATAGGCCTGCGCCACGTCTCCCACAAAATCGATGATGAGCGTAATATCGTTCGCTTCGACGAAGGCGGAGGGATCTAACGTAATCTCCCATTCCGGAGCATTTCCTTTTTGACCTTCGTCTTCGAACAAATACTCGAAGAAGCTTGCATGTAATGACGGATCCCGGGTCGGTTTCCACGTAACTTCGACTTCCCGGGATTGCAAGACCGGCTTATACGCTTGGAATATTCCCTCTTGTTCGGCCAATAACGAAAGACCCCCTTGATCCAAGGCGCGCTCGACGGGAGGATAAACCGCAAACGCCATCCGTTCGGCTTCAGTTCCGCTAATATGCAGAGCATCATCCTCAAACGTCACGTTTCCTTCGCATGCGATCAATCGATCGCGTCCGAACGCTTGGCCTTTCCACATGTGCAGCGACTGCCGCTCGTTGACCGTTAACACCTTTATCACTTCGCCTTCAACAGTCCTGACGGTGAATAAGCAACCAAGACCCGGCCTCAGGTCGCGAACGGCAATCGCGCCTTCTTCGCGTTCTACTCCACCCTCCTTGAGTTCAACATCCGCAATGCTCACCGGATCGAATGAAAATTCCGGCCGCACTCCTGCAACCTCGAAGAAAACGTACAGCGTTACATCATCTTCGCGAAGCGTACATAACGGCTGAGCGGTCGCATACTTCAATCGGGCGCCGCCCATGTCCATTTGGATCGGCCAGAAGAAATAAGCGTCATGCTTGAGCGCAAACGGAGCCGCAGGCACGTTCAAGGTTTCACTCGCCAGCCGCAATTCAACCTGCACGTGTTCTTTGTCCGGCATTTCCGTCAATCTTTGATAATTATTAAAGAACAGGAAGCCGCTGTCTCCATCCATTCGCGCCGCAACGCGCACCGTCTTGGTATCTTCGACGGAGTAAGGTCGAATATCGGGATAAACCGCAGTCATAAGCGCAAGCTTCTCTCCGAAATCATGAATAAACAGATGAAGGCGCTTCAAGCTTTTGTAGGAGTCCCTGATTCGGCCAAACTCCCCGATCGGCGCTTGAAAATCGTAGCTGCGCACCGGCAGCTGATTACCGCGGGCGTCCGACTCCTGCATCGTCGAGCGTTCCCCGAGGGGCTGAGTGCCTCCGTGATACATGTAATAACCTAGCAGATTACAGCCGTTGGCGATTTTGACCATCGCCATTGCGGCAACATCGTCGGAATCAATGACGGGACGCCTATGATAGGTGATTTGCACTCCGCCTCCAAGTTCGCAGCAGCCGTCGGGATAACGATCGATATCATCCAAATCTCTAATCTCCGACTCTTTTTCGCCAAACAGATCGCTGCCGATGCTCGGATCGTTGCGCATCGGATGGAAAAAATAATGCGGTCCAGGCGGAAGCGGGTTCGTATGTTTTTCCCACGGATGATCGGGATAACCTCCGAATAACGGCAGCACTTCATCTCTCGGAATGCGCGCCCCGCCGGGACCTCCCCAGCCTGTAATCGTATACAAAGGAGCTTGGATACCCGATTCCAGCGCCATGCTCTTTAATGTCCGCAAATGCTCTGCATTGTCCGTCAGCTCGTTATCAAGCTGTATGCCGATAATCGGACCGCCGTCTTGATAAGCGAGCCCATCGACCTGCCTGGAGATTTCCTCGTACAATCTTCTGGCGTATAACAAATAGTCCTCGTCGTTCGTCCGCAAAGCGCCTCTCCCGTACAACCAATCCGGGAAACCTCCGTTGCGGCATTCGCCGTGAGCCCATGGCCCGATGCGGACAAGGGCATCCAAGCCATGTTTTTGGCAAAGCCTGACGAAAGTTCGCAGATCCTTGTCGCCAGACCAGTCGAAACGTCCCTCTATTTCTTCGTGATGAATCCAGAATACGTATGTGGCGACAATTTGGATGCCGCCTGCTTTCATCTTCAACAGTTCTTCCTCCCATTGTCCATGAGGGCATCTAGAGAAATGAAACTCCCCCATAACCGGCAGCCAAGGCTTTCCGCCGCGGGTGAGGTACCTGCTGTTCGCATCTATTTTTACCCCGGACGGATTCTCTCCCCCCATTTTCAAATGCCCTTCGATCAACTCCGCATTTCCATGGCGGCTGGCATCCAGTACATACTTCATGATTATAATTTCACTCCTTCAACGAGGATTCTGTTCCTGTTGCCCGATCTTCTCTCCCGTTACCAGCCGCAGCCATGTCGAAAATCCGCTGACGCCTTGCTCCAAGCGAATAATCCGCGCTCCGTGCGGGAAGTCCTCCCGGCCATACGTATTCAAGCCGGTGGCACGGCCATAGTATAATCGGATGCCGTACCACTCACCCCAAAAATCGTTTAAGTGGTCATGCCCGCAGAACGTGCCCATCACGTCTCCCTGCTCCACCATGGCAGTGAACATACCCGAATTGATTTTGGGACAGCAAACCTTCTCCAGCTTGCTGCCGTAACCTCCTTTTTCCATCCACATTTCCTCATATTCCGGTAGTGGAATGTGGAAGAAGGCTAACGCGGGTACAGGAGCGCCTCCGTTTTTCGATGCAAGCTCCCGGGACTGCTCCGCGTACCAGTTGATTTGATCCCGCCTAATCCAGTCGTATCCCTTAACAGAGGGCACGGAAGAGACATCGCCCGAATCTAGAAAGTAGAGCGCGACCTCGCATTCGCCTTCCGCTTCCCCGATCTCGACGACGTAGTTGCCTTCGCCGGACAACTGCTCCGGTCCGCGCTGCGTAATCGAATGAGGCTGCGCGATGATAGCCTCGATCAATTCTGTCCGGCTAATATTTTTCTCCGTATCATGGTTGCCACAAACATAAGCCCATGGGATGCCTCTTTCTACGACCGGCTCGACAGCTTGCCGCATCATCTCCACGGGATCCGTTGTATCCGACGGATAAATCAAATCGCCCGTAAATACGACCAGATCCGGACTTTCGGCATCAAGAACCGCTCGTATGACTTTTTCCGTTTGCCGATCGATCTCGAGCCCGTCTTGCCAATGGACATCAGTGAACTGAATAATGGTAAAAGTACCGTCTTCCCGATATGTCATCCGAT
Source organism: Paenibacillus sp. MY03 (assembly GCF_002165585.1). Classification (NCBI taxonomy): domain Bacteria; kingdom Bacillati; phylum Bacillota; class Bacilli; order Caryophanales; family Paenibacillaceae; genus Paenibacillus; species Paenibacillus sp. MY03. The sequence continues at coordinate 125,025 of NZ_MXQD01000012.1, forward strand.
GATTCATCACCCAATTCCTCCGATTAGCATATGTTTAGTCTCTGTCTTCTTCCGTTAATATGTTTTCAATTTCGGACAACGTATCCTCCGAAAGCGAGATGCCCGAAGCAGCGACATTTTTCTCTACTTGCTCCGGTTTCGTAGCGCCGATAATACAGCTAGAAATGTTCGGAAGCCGCAGGTTCCATGCTAACGCTAGCTGCACCAAACTGATGCCTAGTCTCTCAGCTACCTGGATTAAGCTCTCGATTTGGTCTACCCGATGCTCGGAAAGCAGCCCCTGGCTTTTTATCCAATGGTTATGATCCGGATTGGTCGCGCGCGACCCTGGAGGTAACGCCACTCCCTTGCGATATTTTCCGCTAAGCACGCCGTGGGCTAACGGAGAAAACACGACTTGCCCGATTCCGTGCTTCTCGCACATCGGCACGATATCCGATTCGATGCGACGGGTGAACAGATTATACTCTGGTTGGTTCACCACAATCGGGTCCAGGTGCAGTCGCTCCGTTATTCCCGCTGCTTCAGCGATTTGCCATTCCCGCCATTCGCTTACGCCGACGTACAATACTTTGCCTTGCGTGACCAGATCATCCATCGCCCTCAACGTTTCATCCAGCGGCGTATTCTCGTCGAAGCGATGGCAATAATACAGATCGATATAATCGGCGCCAAGCCTCTTCAAGCTGGCTTCGCATTGCTCCATAATATGTTTGCGCGACAAACCTTTACGATTTGGTCCTTCGCCCATATCAAAATAAACCTTCGTTCCGAGCACATAAGAGTCTCTCTCGTATCTCGCAAGCGCCCGTCCCATAACTCGCTCCGCTTCGCCGCGGGCGTACATATTGGCCGTGTCGAAATAATTGATTCCCAGTTCGTATGCCTTATGAATAACGGCCTCTACAGAAGCGGCCTGCCTAGGGTCGTCATAGGTGAGCCAGCTTCCAAGCGCGATCTCGCTCACCTGAAGTCCGCTTCTTCCCAATCTGCGATATTTCATTGTCTCTCGATTCTCCTCCCGACGGGCAAGCTACGCCACGATTTTTTCATCCGACTATATTACTTGCCGCTGATCCATTTTCCGTTCGTAAAATCGGGAATCGCAACCGGATGTCCTCCCAAAGCGATAGAATCTTCGCTTAAGGAAGAGATGCACATCCAGGAAGCCATGTCGTACACGTCGATCGGCGTTTGCGTCCCGTTCCTCACGCTATCAAAAAATTGCTGAAAAACGAGCCAATCCATGCCGTCATGACCTTCCCGCACTCCTTCTTGCAAGTAGCGCTGCCATATCGGATGCTCATACTTTTCGCGATATTGCTCCACATTGCCCCATTGCGACTTCCATTTCGTTTCATATTGGGCATGCTCTTCCTCCAGGAACAAAGAGCGATTGTCCTCCATAAACAATCCTTTTGTGCCTCTTACCGTAAACCCTCGCGCATAGAAACGAGGCAGCGTCGTATCCAGCGTGAGCGTAATCGTCTCTCCGCGCGCGCACTTGATGACGGTCGTCACGATATCTCCTTGTTGAAAGCGGGTATCGGCGAGCTCGCTATCGCCTCTTTTGTTTGTAACGTATGCCTGCATGCCAACCGCCTTGGACGCAACCGACACGAGGGATAACATACGGTTTCCTTTATTAATATCGAGCACCTTGGCAATCGGCCCTAATTCGTGAGTCGGGTAGTTTTCGCAGTTTCGATGAATATATTCGTTTAGCCGATAATGACGGTTTTCTTTGCCGTAAGCAATTTCAGAACGCAGATCGTGATGATAACCTCCCGAACAATGTACGATTTCGCCGAGTACACCCAGCTTCACCATGTTCAGCACCATGAGCTCATCCCGGCCATAACAGCAATTTTCCAGCATCATACATGGAACGCCCGTTCGTTCATAAGCCTCCACCAGCTTCCAGCATTCCTGAACAGAATAAGATCCGCCCACTTCGCAGGCAACATATTTCCCCTTCTCCATGGCATCAATGACGATCTGGATATGAGAGGACCACGATGTGCATAAAACGAAGGCATCAACCGATTCCATCTTCAGAATTTCCATATAATTAGAAGTTGTGACAGGACGACCATTTCCTCCGAACTCGATGATGTCGGCCGCCCGCTCGCGACGATCCTCGTGCAAGTCGCATACGGCGACGACCTCCACGTCCTTCATTTTCATTATGATGATTTCGAGCAGCCCCATCCCTCTGCCGCCAAGTCCGATCAAGCCGATTTTCACTTTAGATGTCATTTTCGCCACCCCTCCTATTAAAAGCAGCCTGCCCTTTATCGATAACAAGATGTTCGTCTTTCATTAAATTCGTCTGTACGATTGCGGTTGCATGATCTTCAATCGTATTTCCGACAATTTCAACCCCGCTGCAAGCCCGCAGTCGAATGATTTCGTGCGAATCGTCGGATGATCCGTCCCTACAGCCGTTCCTCAAAATGTCATTATCGGCCACGATCAAGCCGCTCGTACTTTTCGCCTCCAATAAAGGTGCACCGTTCAGTTCAAAGCGATTGCCGCTTATGATGACGTTGCGATGAACAGGCAGGTCGGAGGATACGTGCGTGTTTTCTGGGCGAATCAGTAGGACTGGCGCTTGGCGATTGCCGCAATCGATAAACCGATTGCCGCGGATCAGAACATCTCGTACCATTCCCGATTCGAACCAGCTTTCGGCGTCGTCGGCGATCAAAATGGCGCTCATATGCAGGTTGTCGAACACATTGTTCTCAATCGTCACCTTGCGCCGGGTTGTTGCCAGAATGCCGCGAGTCGGAATTCTCTTAAAGACATTTCCGCTAACGGAAAGCTCAGGCGTCCAGGTGACGTTCTCGATAACATCCCCGTCTTGGATCGTATCCGGTACGGGAGAATCAAGCGTCAGCTCAACTTCGCGTATAGAAAGCGGTTTAATGCCGACAACGCTGCAGGTTGCGTAAGAAGTCAAAGAGCTTGCGGAAATAAAATCGATCTCGTCACCCGGATGGAATGCGTTAAATCCATAGCTTTGAGGATGCATGAATCTAACCCGTATCCGCCTGCCCTCCTCCACCTCCTCGATACGGAGATGGGTTCCATGGACGTTGATCGCATCATCGTGCGCTCCCTCGAATACGCTGTCGACAATGGATATTTTCCCTTTTATCCCGGATAGATGAACAAAATCGGCAAACGCCGCCGCCGTTCGTCCGCTGGAAGGGTCCGGCGCCAATCGCAGACGCTCGAACGTCAAATTTTCACTGAATTGTCCGACGATCCCAAGTCCATGCATATACTGCATCCAGACGTTGCGCCAGATGATATTCCGGCAGCCGACGATCAGGACGCCGACCTGATCCCGGATGCCGTCGCGCATTTGAAACACATGGCCAACCGACGTGTGCGGCGCGGAGATGAACCGCAATCGGAGCTTGCCTGGCCCGAGCTGTTCGACCTGATTAGCCAACATGATCGGGTTCGGAACTCTCCAGGTCCGATTGCTTACCGGATCATATTCCTGAGCGGGACCGCCTCGATAAGACCATCCTTCGTCAATCCAATACAGCTTATCGTCTTGCAGCCTGTATTCGGAATCCGGATGGACCTCCACGTCCCAATGACTTGCGCTTGTCGCTGTAATACGCATTTCGGAAATCGTCGGACGGGCGAAATCGATCGTCAAATTCCGTATTTCCGCTTGGATACAGCCATCCATTACGATCGGCGTCATCTTTCCGTGAAACAGAAGCCGCGAGCCGTTCCCTTCTATGTGAATCCGGCGTGATCCTTTGAGCCGCAGGCCGATCGTCTTGGTCGGATCGGGATGCTCCTCTTCGCTGGCCGTATTGGAGATATAATAAACCGACTTTACGGCATTTGTCGGATACAGATCGTATTGGCCAGGCGGAAATTCAACTACCGTCGGCCCATTCGCGGCGGAAGCGGCATCGATCGCAGCTTGTATCGCGTTTGTCGAATCCTCGCCGGAATCCGGTATCGCTCCGTAATCGGTTACTCGAAAGATTTGGATCGGCGGTTCGATGCCTATGGAGTTTTCTTGATCTTGCATGTTTCATCCCTCAATATGATCGTCTTTTCCAAGCAACCTGCTCCTACAAAAATCTGTGTATTATCCCGATCAAAACGATTGTTCTGCATAACTACATTATACGAGTGATCAAACAGAGCAATAGATGAGGTCGAATAAAACTCGTTCTCTTCAATGCAAACTTCTTTCGCGCTTTCGATCCGCAGCGCGAGACCGTTGCGTCCATGTATGACGTTTCCGATAAATTGAATATGGCTATGTGCTCCGACAACAGGCTCCGGGGCTTCTACGCTGACAACCATCGCCTCCGCTTTTCCAATCGTTCCCGCTCCGTAAGCGCATTCCAGAAACTGATTGTTTTTTATCGAAACACGGTCGACGTTCAAACTTTCATACCAATAAATCGAGCAATTCACATGAATAGCCGTGCCGGTGCAATGATCGAACGTACAATTCTCAATCTCCACATCCCGTGTTTGAACGAGGAAGGCCCTGGCGCGATTGTTGCGTACCGTACAATTTTTAACAGATAGGGAAGCGGTTCTTGACAGGTTCGCAATCAAGTCGGATTCAGCCAGGTCTTTTGGGATTGGCCGCGACATCTGAAGTATAAGAGTGCCATCCGGGCACAATTGAATGCCGGCGACTTCATTCGTAGAATAAGGCTCCAACGTCTGGCTTCGAACGATCTCGAGATGATCACCGACATCCGGAAAATCCAGCTTTTCGGATTGAGGAGTAATATCTACGAATACTTCCACCGTATGATCGTCGACGATTTTTTTCACCTTTAAATAAAATCCGTGAACATTTACCGCATCGTCGCCCATGCTTTCGAAGTAGCAGTCCGCAAACTTGATTTTCCCCTTGCAGCTTATAAAATGAGTGGCATCCGTATTCGTGGACAAAATTCTTCCTTCGCCTGGTTTCACTGTCAGACGGACAAAAGACAGATGCTCGCTGCGGTGTCCAATAATTCCCATCCCGGGAGCATACAATAAAGTGACATCTTGTACTTCAACAAACATACATTCGTATAAAAGAATGCCCATGCGGTAGTTTAATATATGCCGCAGCAACAACTGCATGCCCGGTTTCAGCCGTTGCGGATTCTCGTAATGAAGGCGCAATCGATTCGGCGAAGGCTGCTCCGTTCGATCAACCTGGGAAAAAGATTCGATGGAACCGATCAACGGATAGGGGGAATACCGGTCGACATTCATAAGCGCTGCAACAGGAACGGCACCTTCATCCAAATGTCCCTCCTGAAGATCGATCAAAGCGCTCATTTCGTCGGCAGAGCTGACAACTCCTATGGAAAACAGCGGTTGCTCCCAGTCCATCGTGAAACGGTGAATTTTGAGATTCCGGCACCTGATGAATGCGAACGGCTGAACTAATCCGTGGAACACGAATTGCGAGAATCCGCCATCCCATTCGAATTCTTCCATCTCCTCCAATTGAAACGCGATAACTTTCTGTTCTGTCGATTGGCCCAAATCCAATTGTGCCCCATGTTTCATAAGCAAGTCATATTGTTCTATGAAAGAAGAATGTTTGAAATCATACCTTCCTTGTTCGAATACGATACGGCGAATTCCGTTTTCCTTACAGTGCCGAATTGCATTTCGTACAGCTTCCGTGCTGTCTTTGCCCGTATCCGGCTTGACGCCGAAGTCGGACGCTTTCACAAATTGAATGGATAATGTCATCTTACAATCCCCCTTTCAGAGGGAAATATGGAAACGGCAACACCGGACGGCAGCGAAAGCTCCAATTGTCCGCCTACCGCTGGGTGACCGAGCTTGATTTCCTTTAACCCATCAGAAGTGATCAGGTAAATATCGACGGCATTCACTTCATTCCAATCCGGCGGCAGAGACCAGAGCTTTTGCGAGTACCCCGTTTTGCTAAACGCGATCAGTTCGGACCGTTTATGCCATAAAGCCGGGAACAGTACGTCGTCCCCCTCTCGCAACGGCTTCCCGTCACGACGAACGGAGCGATCGGCCAGGTGGACAGAATGGTCATCGGAATAATGAACGACTCTGTTGTCACCTTCGTTATCCATCCGAATGCGATCCAGCGAATTCAAATATTGGTATTGCAGCATTCTTGTGCAAAATCGCTCGATAAATAAAGGATGCCAATCCTCGCGCGGAGCATCTTTGTCGGAATCCCAGAAGACGTCTTCCCCGTGCACGCCCGCGCCGAATAGAAACTCCAGGTCGTGCCGGACCGGAATGCCGGGCTGCGAATAATCGCGAATCGCGGCGCCGCTCAACAGCCTGGCGGGTCTCTCCAGAAAATGCTGTTCGTCGCATTGGTCGAACCACCAGCACCAGGGCTGCAGCCCAATAAACGGATCGTTGCGCAGATGTGCAAAGTTTTCGCTCGTCACATCGATGCCGCGCCCTCGGAAATAACGGATCGTACGGCGCATATAGGAGGATTCCTCCTCCTGGGTGATGTCATGGAAGGCGTTCGGTCTCGGAAAATAGGCGTCCAGATGCACCGTTCCCGCACGATCAAGCTCGAGCAGCGAAATGAGCGTCTCGATCCGCTTTACGATGACCCCGCTCTCCCACTCGTTCTTATAGAAAATCTGATAGGCTGGCCAATCGTTGTAAGTGCCCACTTGCAGCAAGGAACCATCTGCTTTACGCGAGATCAGGTCCTTCCCCAAGTACATGTCCCAATGCGGACTATTAGGATAAGCATCCGTCATATTGACATGGACGCTTATCGTCGTATGATATTTTTGCGCTTCTTCCGCCAGCCATAGGTAGCTGTCTCTCGCCGTACGATCCTGCGGTCGCTTCAGATGGACGTTGACCTCGTCCCAAGCCGGATAACGGTCATCATGTCCGTTATACTGCCAACCGACCAAATAGATGATCTTTGGAATTTCTCTCGTCAAAAGATCGATCTCCCGGATAAAGTCCAGCGCGCGTTCGAACGTGCATAAGACGCGAGAGCCTCCTTGTCCGTCCGGTATAGCCATACCCAGCTTCATCGTGAGCGTCCGGCTGTAATCGAAATTGTACGGACTTTCCGGCTGCATAGTCGCTTTCCAATCGTAGTAATCTCCCGATATGGAGCGCCACTTTTCATTTCTATCCATTGAATGCATTATTCCGCCCTCTTTCTTCCCCCAATAGGGAAACCTGGCAGTGCCGATAATCGACACTGTCAGGTTTCGGATCGTTCCTACTTCGATATTTGAGCGTTCATCATATCTACAATCGATTGATAATCTCCGATATTCGAAAGCTCTGTCTTGAAAGCATCCCATTCGGAGAGATCTCTTTCGCCTAGCAGGAACTTATAGATGTTCTCATCCACATAAGTTGTCACCGCGGTCATGACCTGAGCTTTCTTAGCCTCATCCTCTTTGCTTAAACGTAGAACCGGTGCGACTTCATACGGTGCAATAGCCGTTTCCGGGTTTGTATATTTTCCCATCCCCTCTTGAGGACGCATTTCTTCAATCTTTCCGTCGCCGAAAAATTTAACGTCTTTGTATCTGATATAGTCCGACGAATAGTTTTGTGGAGCGAAGACAAAGCCTTGACGTGTCCAGGGTTCAGCTAAGCCGAAGTCGGATAATTCCTTCCAGTCTCCGTTTTTATTAATAAATTCCTTCTCGCCGTTGACTACCTGGTATGTTTTGCCTTCCACGCCCCAATGCATCAGTTCAACCATTTCTGGTGAATACTGGTAATCTAACATTTTGACGATAAGCTCCGGATATTTTGTTTTTTTGGATACCATGACACCGTAGTTGGCATAGATGGTTTTGCCTAACAATGCCGGACCCAGCACCCACTGGTCGCCATACTTTTCGTTTTTCGGATTGACGGCCGCTCCCCACTCGACGCCTTGGTCTGGAACGGAATATTTCTCCCACCAGCCTCCCCAAGCGATCGGAAGCATAAAGGATTTTCCTGTGGTGACTTTAGCCTGCAATTGATCTTGCGACTGACTCAAGAACTCTGGATCCAGCAGCTTTTCATCATACAATCTGCGGATAAACTCCAAACCTTCTTTAAAAGAGTCCTCGGCGGGTCCGAATACATATTTCTCGCCATTCCAGTAAATATCGTTTTTCGTATGGTTCGAAAGCGCCAACGCGTCTATAAATTTAGGCCATTCCTGCGAATTGACCGGATAAGAATCCGGATACAGCTCTTTCAGCTTAACCGCCGCATCATAAAATTCATCCCAGTTTTCCGGAATCTTGATGTTATGCTTCTCGAAAATATCGAACCTATACAGAGATGGGTAAGCCGAGCCGGAAAATCCGGTATCGTTTAAAAATCCATCTCCAAAGAAATACATTTTTCCATCCGGCGTATACATGCTCTTGTCTACGAACTTGGTAGATTCCAAATAGGATTTGTAATTTGGAGCGTACTCGTCCAGATAAGGAGCAATGTCCAAGAGAGAGCCTTGGTTGCCGAACTGGAACATGACTTCAGCATCCTTGACGCCCGACATAATGTCCGGTGTATCGCCGCTCGCCAGTGTCAGCTTCACTTTCTCCGGATAGTCGTCACTATTTACGTAGATCCATTTAATATCGAGCTTTGCGCCGATATAAGCTTCCATCTTTTCTTTCCATAGCTTATAGAGCTCAGTATCCTTCGGGTCGTCCCCAAAGCTGGACATGTAAGCTGTAATCTTGATCGTTTCTTCGGCCGGCGTCGATGTTGCATCAGAACCGGAATTCGTATTGCTTGGCTGATTCGACGGATTGTTGTTGTTCTGGCTGCAGCCTGCGAGCACAAGCGTCACAGCGAGAACGATACTGAGGATGAGACCCATTTTTTTCTTCAAAGCTTAACCCCTCCATTAGTTTAATTTGTTTATCTATAATAAATAATAGAGAAACCGTAGTTAGCCTTTCACCGAACCAATCATCATCCCCGAAACAAAGTGCTTCTGCAATAGCGGATAAACGAACAGAATCGGTAAAATGGTGACGATGATAGAAGCCATCCTGATGTTTTTGGGGTTCAGATTGTAGGTGTCGAGAAACCGCTGCAATCCGCCCACATCCGTATAATTGTCTGTCTCTATGGTCATCCTGCGCAAAAGCAATTGAATCGGATGATCGTCGTTATTATTTAGAAAAATCATCGGTTCAAACCACATATTCCAAAACATGACGGCGCCGAAAAGCGCGAATGTCGCCAGCAGCGGCTTGGAAAGCGGGATGTATATACGAAACAGAATGCCGAAATCATTTGCTCCATCCAAATAGGCGGACTCACGCAATTCCTTGGGTATATCCTGAAAGAAGGTACGGAAGATAATAATATTGAAAGCGCTCATCGCGACGGGCAACACAACCGCCCAGATCGTATTGAACATATTCAAATCCCTAATAAGAAGGAATTGCGGGATGAGACCTCCGCTGAATACCATGGTGATAATTACATAAACCGCCAACGGCTTGCGGAATATAAAATCGCTGATCGCTAGCGGATAAGCAAACAAGGTGGTCAGCAGCAACTGCAACGAAGTGCCGATGACCAAAAACACAAGCGTATTCTTATAAGCATTCAAAATGTTTTTATCCTGAAAAATGTACTGGTAGCTGTGAAAGTCGAATCCCTGTGGATACCAGGTGATTTTCCCTTGACCTACCAAGACCGGATCGCTAATGGAAACAGCAAACGTATTCAATAGCGGATAAAGCATAATGATACATAAAAGGATCATAAGCAAGTAATTAAAAATATCGAAAGATCTGGACCAAAGCCCTTCGTTATACACTTTCAACGTTTATCAGCTCCTTACCATAAGCTGTTTTCGGATACTTTTTTGGAAAAGTAATTTGCAAATAGAATCAAGAAGAAACTGATCACAGAGAGCATTAATCCGACCGCTGCGCCATATTCGAATTGTCCGCCTTGCACGCCTACCCGGTAGACGTAAGTTTCGATTACATCCGCCGTTTCATAAATTTTCGGATTGTACATCAATAGCACCTTTTGATAATCCGTACTAAGAATAGTTCCCACTTTCAGAATGAGCATCACTGAGGTTGCCGGAATAATGGCCGGCCAAGTGACATATCTAAGTCTCTGCCAACGGTTTGCGCCGTCGATGACAGCTGCCTCGTGCTGCGCAGGATCAACTCCGGTCAAAGCTGCTAAGTAGATGATGGCGCCATAACCCAATTCCTGCCATATGCCCATTCCGACATAAAGCGGCCGGAAAGCTTCGGAAACATACAACAGCGTCCTCGGTTCCGCCCCAAACCAACCCAGAACTTTATTAATAATACCGTCAATCGAAGTAAATTCATGAATAAAGCCGACGACAATGACTGCAGACAGAAAATGCGGGAAATAGGTAATCGTTTGCACTGTCCGCTTAAAAAATTTGTGACGAAGTTCATTTAGTAACAATGCGAAAATAACGGGTGCGGGAAATCCGAAAAGCAAGGAGTAAAATGCAAGCAACAATGAGTTTTTTGTAATTCTCCAGCTCATCGGAGAGTCGAAAAACGCTTTGAAATGGTCGAAACCGATCCAAGGGCTCCTTAGAAATCCCAACGAAGCATCATAACTTTTGAAAGCGATTGTAATTCCATACATGGGAAAATACTTAAAAACGAGTAGAACTAGAAAACCGGGCAGCGCCATTAAGATCAAATAGCGCTGTTTTAAACATTTTCGCAGAAAACTATCTTTTTTTCTTAGTAGCGGCTTCTGCACTAGCTGTTGATTCTGCAAATTTCACCCCTCCAGTGTACTTTTGCGTTACGAGACGATAAAAATGAAAACCCTTTCCTGAAACTGTGGCAGCAACCAAGCCAGGCTCGCTCTTGGTGAACCCAGATTACAGGAAAGGAATATTAATCGGCAATAATCAACTATTCATATCGTTTGAATTATTTCATATTTACTCGAAAATAGACCTCATCTGAACGGACGATAATCACTCCGCCGCTTAAAATCAAGAACTTTCATTTATTAATGTGCTGTTCAGTATTTCAACATCGCATGACAACCAGGCAAGATCCAGCTATAATACAATCCAGTGGCGTAAAAAACCTAATTTGTGTATGCGGTTACAAATTGAAAATATTATAGAGATCGAGGATCGTGCCGCTAACAAAAAAAGGGGGGCTCCAACTTGAATAAGTTGTTTCGATCTGTTTCTGCTCGCTATCACAGAAGCAGCGTTTTGTATAAGCTGCTCATCATCAACATGATTTTTATCATTTTGCTCACGAGTCTGCTGGGATTTAACTACTCGTATTTAAAAACGAATGTAAGGGAAGATGTTTTACGAACGAATGAAAGCTTTCTAAAGCAAGTATCCAGTCAATTGTCTGGAGAATGGCTCGCGATCCGCAACATGATTTACAATTACAGCGTGAGTCCGGAGACAAAGATTTTATCCAACATCTCAAAAAATTCGCGTTCCTATTATACCGAGTTATTAGCTTATAAAAACAAAATAACGCAAACCAATTTGCAGCTTCCGTTTCGAGCCCAGCTATCCGCCTATTTCCCGGCTCAGAATATGGTCGTCAGCAGCGACGGAACCCGCAGCCTAAACGTGTTTTATGAAAATCTTGACCTTAAAAACGACGGGGTAGTCTGTCGTTGTCTGCTGCAAAACGAATTGGAGCGGGTTTATAATTTCAGCAATACAATCGTATTCTCGTATCGGCTCTTTCCGACGGGATACATCTTTGTTCAGATCGCGAAGAACGAATTGCTGGCTTTTTTAAACGGTCAAACCAGTTTGCTTGATAATGTCATCATGATAAGCGATAAGGATAATCAACCTGTTATTAGTACAGCCGCTCTTGATCAGGATCTCGCCGGGCAACGGCTTCAAAATTTGTCGGGGCAGATCATGATCGATGGGAAAAAATATACACCTATCGCCCATACAGACCCCTTGTTTACTTACACCGTTTTGTTTTCGGAAAGCCAGATGCAGGAGAAGCTTCAAAAGGCCAACGTTTACGCCTTTATTTTGTTTGCCGTTTTCTTTGCCATTAATCTCGGATTTTTATTCGTCAACTGGTCCTTGTTCAGACCGCTTAGACTTATGGCAAGAACATTTAATCAATGGACGACAGCGCCCGCTACAAAAAATGAATTCGCGATACTCTCGGATACGTTCAAGGAGCTCAATTCTGTGACAGTCTCCATGAAACTGGAAATGACGGAGCAAGCCGACATCCTGGAGCATAACGCGCTTTTGCGGCTATCAAACGACGAAAACTATATTTTGAAGCCCAACATCCACCAGATGCTGTCAGCCAAGTTTGATTCTTATGCTGTTATTTATGTCATCGAAGAGAACAACCTTGGGGAGCACTCAGCTTATTACGCACCATTGCTAGAAGCCGCATTAAACCAAATTGGACCGTACATTCGCCTGCACCACCATAGCGATAAATGTATACTTATCGTAAATTGCTCCGAAACCGAAACGCTGGAAGCGCTAATCTATCGTGTTTTGGAGAGCGATCCCGCTCCGGTAATCAATGGGCTTTTTCTCTGCGGCATCAGTTCCGTTAAAACGCAACTGAAAGAAATCGGCAAAGCCATTTACGAATCGAAAGACGCGATAGACAAACATGTGCCGGACTTAATCCATTTAAAGCGCGTCAATCCATATCAAGCCCAGAACAGCGGCCAATCTTCGGTCATCCACTTATCCATCGATAAGGAGCAAGAGCTTGTCAACTATGTGCTCAAAGGAAACTCGGAAGCCGTTTATCAATTTTTTGATAAAACAATGGAAAAAACGTTTAAAAGTTTGACATTCGAGCAGTTCCAAAATATGCTTCGTTATTTCCACGACCTGCTGCTTGTCATTTTGAACAGCAAAAAAATTCCCTCCGAGGAGGTTGGGTTAACTCCGCCCACACCTATGGAGAGCTACCATCTTCAATATTTATTTAATCAAATTCGCAATGGATACGCCGTAGTTGCAAAGCGATCTGCATTGCCGAATACGCCGCTTATCGAGCAAATTAAACTTTATATCGAAAAAAACTATGCCAACCCGGACTTGTCGTTAACTGTCATTGCAGATCATTTCTCGATCACTCATGTTTATTTGTCTACCTACTTCAAGAAAAATACCGGCTATAACTTGAACTATTACGTGCACCTGATACGGATACAATCCGCAATTCAACTTATCCAATTGCATTCGCATTTAGCTATGAAAGATGTCGCCGAACGCGTCGGTTATACCAATGCCGGGACGTTTATCCGCCATTTCAAAAAAATTGCAGGTACGACGCCCACCCAGCATGTCAGGATGCAGCAGGAATAGATGTAAAAAAAGGGAGGCCGCGGTAAGCGGCCTCCCTTATGTTCTGATCCGGTGCTGCCGGACCGATCATACTTCAAAGATTACAATCCTGTCTTCTCCCGCTCCGAACCGGGTCATTCGCAATTCGCCTTTCGAACAATCTATACTGATGAGATCGAACGCCGTCTCGCTCGCCGTACCAACCGTCCTGTCGGGGCTTTCGGCATAATTTCGGTAGCTAACCGCGTTAAGAGTCGAAATCAGCGGAATGCCGTCTTGGTACAGCACCTGGTCGATATGGACGTGTCCGAACAGACAGGCGACAACTTGATTGCGATTTGTTTTGATGACTTTCCAAATCTTCTCGCCGTTTTCGACTTCGCCGTCAACATATCCTTTAACCCCTCGCTGAATAATTGGCAGATGCGAGAAAATGACGACCTTCCACTTATCGCCGTCCGGTATGTCGCTAAAATCGAACACCTTATGCTCGAACCAATCCACCTGTCTGTCCGAGAAGGCGTACTCCCATTGTCCGTTTTGCTGCAGCATTCCGTCCGCTTTTACTTTGTAGAGAACATCGACGCTGTTCAGCATAACGATTCTCGTCTTTTTTACCGGAATATCGTAGTAATAATAAAGTCCGCTTTCGTAGCCTTTGTCAAATGAAACGGTCCCATCCAATCTTTGATAAATAACCGTGTAGGCTTCGACCGGGAAAATGACATTGTTCGCGCCTTTTATTTTCAGGCGAAAATCCTCAATCGAGTTGTCATCATGGTTTCCTCTCATTGGGAAGGCGGGACAACCTTGCATTCGTATCGCATCCATCAACTCCGATTGGGCCAACAGGATCTCTTTTTTGGGCCCATTCTCCATAATGTCCCCCCCGATAACCATACAGTCCGATGATAGCGCTTTAGCGGCGTGTTTGACCGCAGCGGCTGCCCGCAGCTGATTGCCTCCCAGTTTATGATGGGGATCGGTGTAAAACACGATATCGACACTTCCTGTCGTCTGCGCTTGCTTAGCCCGATCGATCGTTTCGCTTAAAGGTATATGATAATAGTCCGGTAAATCAGGATATTGTTCAGCCAGATCCGCTTGGCCCCGTCCATGCTCAGACGTTTCCACTCCCATTCGTTCATTCATCTCCTTTCTTGTTTTAGATGCGGATGCTTCTGTCCTCTCCCGCTCCGAAGCGGATGATCGAAAGTTCATTTTTCGCCTCATTTAAGCTGACAATATCGAATGCCGTTTCGGATGCCATATCTATTAATCTCCCGTAAGTGGCCGCATTAAGAGTAGAAATCATCGGAATGCCGTCTCTCACCAATACTTGATCGCAATGGACATGGCCGAAAAAACAAGCCGCGACGTGCTTTTGATTTCTTCTAATGATATCCCACATGGCTTCCCCATTAGCTACATCATGATCAACGCCTTCCAAGCCGTCCTGGATAATCGCGACATGTGAAAAAATCAAAACTTTCCATTCATCGCTGCTCGGCTGCCGGCCAAAATCGAAAACTTTGCGTTCGACCCAATCCAGCTGTCTTTCGGAAAAAGCGTATTCCCATTGTCCGTTATGCTTAAGCTCCCCGCTGTCAGCAGTCTGGTACGGAATATCGATACTGTTTAAAATGGCGATTCTCGTCTTTTTGCCGGGAATGTCATAGTAGTAATATAAGCCGCATTCGTTTCCTTTATCGAAGACTACTTTGCCCTCCAATGGTTTAAGCCAGTCCTCGTAGGATTGTTGCGGAAAAATGACATGATCCACGCCGCCCGTTTTTAAGTGGAAGTCTTGAATGGAATTGTCGTCATGATTGCCTTTTACCGGAAAAACGGGACATTCCCGCACCCGAAGCGCATTAAGGATTTCCATTTGCGACCGTTCGACCTCCTCTTTCGGGCCGTTTTCGCTGAAATCTCCTCCGCATACGATCGCATCTACAGAAATGTTTTGCGCCAGCTGCCGGATGACCGCCGCCGTGCGAAGCTGATTGCCCCCGGGCATGTGATGCGGATCCGTGTAAAAAACAACTCGAACCGTCTGTTCATTTTGATCCTTCATCGTTCGCCTAATGGCTTGCGAAACCCAATACTCGTAATATTCCGGTATATCGTTGTTGAACTGATTTGCGCTCAACGGGACTCCTCCTTAAATAAACCAGAAGGCACTTTTGCAGACCATGTAACGGGCGAGTCGATTCCCAGCGCATAGGCGACGACAGCCGCTGTATCTTCAATCGCAACAGGCTCCGCTTCGACATTCGACACGACGTTTGGACCTGCGCATCCCCAGAAAATCGTCACATCCTTCGGATGATCGCTTCCATGGTTTTTCGGGTCCGCCCCGCCCCCGCCGTGATCGGACAGAAATATGATCAAAGTGTCTTCCAGCTTATTTTTTGCCCGAAGAATAGCAAGAATTTGACCAATCAACTCATCTGTTTCTTCTATAACCTCATGAAATAGTGTCGTGCCATAACCGAAAGAATGTCCAGCCCCGTCGATCCCGTCGAATTGAATAAACATGAGCTTGAAATCCGGATATTGTTCAGAAAAAGCGGCCACTTCATGAACCAAATGTTTATCCGCATGGACGTTGGAGACATAGTCTGCGACGCCCGCTTCGATAATGCCGTCATTGATCGGCTTCCACGCGCTAAACGAGGCGATAACAGCGGACGGATCCGCTTCCTTTACAAGTCGCATAAACGACGGATATGGCGAATCGATCGGATATTGGCGATGCTCCGCTCTTTCGTTGGTAAGACCGTGCAGACTCGGCTTTACCCCATGGAACATCGATCCCCAACATTCTCCGCTAATCGTGGGAAGTACTGTTTGCGCCTCGTACGTAATAAATCCGCCCTTTAAAGCTTTGTCAATATTCGGAGTGATTGCTTGATCGATCATATTGCCGGCCCCGTCAAGACCGATGATCACTACTCTTTTCGTTGCTTGCTTCATTTTCTTTCATCCCCTTTTGTTCATTATCCGCTTATGCCGACTACGATAATGCCTGCCGTAATCGCCGTTGCAGTCATCAATCTTCTGATTCCATTTTTCTCTTTCAGAATCCATATTCCCAACAAAGTAGCGACAACCGTTCCGATTTCCCTGACCGGAGCGATATGGGATACCGGAGCCAGGTTCATCGCCAACAGGAATAAGAAATACGAGCCGGGCATCAGCACCGATCCGAGCAAAATCATTCCTTTATTTTTTCTCCACTCGGACAATAACGTTTTTCCGTTTACCATCGTTCGTACATTCCCCAGCATAAATCCGATGTTGGACGCCGCTATCAGAGTAAGCGGAGTTACGTATTGCAGTGTCATTTTATCGATCAACACATACGATGTCGTGCATAACCCTACCCCTAGTGCTATCAATACGGGCATTAACTGTACCGCTTGACCGGGATTTGAGCGTTTATTCCATTCGCTTAACCCCAATATGCCGCGCAGGATGATGGCTACTCCCGCCCATCCCGCTATGGACAGTCGCTCACCCATAAAAATGACGCTAATTAAAGGAATAAGCAGTACTCCCGTTCCACGCTGAATCGGATAGACTTGGGACAAATCGCCCAGCTTATAGACCTGGGATAACATAAATGCGTAAGCCGCTTGTGCCGCCATGGACAACAGGAGCAATAAATAGACTTGCAGCGGATACCTTTCGCTCAACAATTCCATCAATAAAATGGGAATCAGAATGACATTTGCCGTCATGACGATCAGTGCGAGATACGCTTGCTTACTTTCACTTCGCTTGGCGAAAAAATTCCATATTGCATTCATTGTGCCTGAAATGATGACCAACGACATCGCAATCCAAAACATACGTTAACCTTCTTTCATCAACTAAATCCGAGATCAGCCTTACCTTGTTCTTCTTCCCACCGAATACTCAATTTTAGCAGGCGGCTATCCTCGCTATCGCTGTCTTCGACTGCGATTACGATCCCAATACCGCTGCAATTCTCGTAGCGGTACGAGGAAGGAACCGAAATCCAATAATGCTCTGTCGTTCCCGGCACTCCCCGCAAATCGAGAAGCAATCGTCCGTCCTCCCAGCGTTCGTCTGCAACGCTGACCGCATCCATGCTGACATGTCTGGAGGAACCGATCAATTGCGGCCGGTTCTCGGCTTTGCACAAACCGACGATCTGACAATGCCCGAGCTCCAGTGCATCCAGCGCGATCGATCCGGTCTTTTTACCCAAATAACGCTGTTTCCAAAAATCGAACGCATGGTACGCGTCATCTGGCGCAAGCGCCAACGCTTCCAGCTCAAGCACGGTCTCCATTAGAGGCACAACCGCAAATCGGCCCGCAACGCACCACCGGCGAAATGGAAGATCAAAGTGTATCGCCCACAACGACCCAGTCGCATTCGTTTCACGCGGTTCCGCGTTCAGGCCAAGCAGAGCATAGGCGAAAGCATCATCCATTTGACGATCGCCGAGCTGCGGCAAGGACAAATCCAACGGGAAGGTCATGTCGAGCTGCCCCGTTTCTCCAGTCGTCGTTGCCAGAGACGGGATGCAACGCTGAATGGAATGAATTCTGTCCTTATCATAGAGCTCCGTATTGTCGCTGATCATCAACAGTCCGCCTGTTAACGAAACGAGCGACAGCAGCGATTGGCCCCACGCTTCCTCCGTACGCACGCATATGTAATCCGGGTCGTTTAAATAAAGGATTCGCTGAGTATGATACCAGCGGGCTGTTTCAACCATCTGCTTGCAAATCGCCGACCAGCTCGGATTCGAATCTCCGGCGATTCTGCACGCGTCAACGATTCCTGCCGCCTCCGTCAACACGCCCCAGCAAGCGAGGAAAAAGGAATCTTCTCCAATCTGCTCCCTTGCGCACTGGAGATAGTTGCGCAAACTCGCGGATGCCTCCTCATTTGAAAGGAGGCCGTCATTGACCGCCTTATGCAAACCGTCATACAAAAAATGACGAATTTGATCGGTTTTGAAATAACTGTACCCTTTGTCCTTTAATCCCCTGTACAGCGGCGCCACCTGCTCAGCCAACGTTTTCGGATCCGTTTTTAAGACGTTAAAAATCCACTGACCATATAAAGGATCCCCGCTGGAGTCGCATTCAAAATATTCGCGGTTCGCTTCCACGAACTCCCGATTCGTAACCATCGCGCTTGACCAAATTCCAGCCCGAAAACCACGTCCCTTTATGCTGGATATTAATCCGTCATGGCCATCCGGAAAGCGATGATTCGTTTGAATCCAAGCATCGGCAACGCTCCCTTCCTTTGTTGGAGGAATGTGTTCTGACTGAAAGCCGTCATCAATCTGCATCACATTCAACCCATAAGGCTTGAAGTGGGTTTCCAAAAACGCCGCAGTTTTTTCGATATCCTTGCCGGTAACACGCTGCGCGAACGCTTCCCATGAGCTCCAGCCGGTAATCGGCTGCACATTCGGACGCCATTGCCATGGACGATGATGTTCAAATTGAAGATGGCGGCGATAATACTGCATCCGTAAATTGACAATCCAAGGCTGCAAACCTCCCTGAACTTCCAATTCCGCCTGCCAATCCCCTGTTTCGCTCTTTTCCAGGCGCGATTTTGTCCACGACCAACCTGCTCCATGCCAATCGATCAGCAAATCCTGAAAAACATCGTAAATCCCGTTAACCCCTTTAAGCAAAGGTTTGCCGATCTGACCCAGTATCGCCTGGCCTTTAACCGCTCTTTGCGGCCGCATGTTGAGCGCCTTCTTACTTAAATGAATGTTGACTTTGACCAAAGCAGGCTTATCCAAAGCAACATATATTTGCTGCACAAACGGGCTGCTCTGTATATTGCCGTTAGAAGCTTCACGATAGTACGGTTTTGCCCCCTCCGGAATAAAAATCGAGAGCAAAGGTTTACCATTATAGTCATAGTGCAGAGAATGCTCGTTTTCTTCCCATCTGTGCGACGCATGAGCGACGGGCGGTTCCTTTTCAAATGTCGATTTCATCAAGCGACCTCCATATACAACTATTAGTTGCGCACTGATAAATATCTCTACATTGCTATGCTAAGCATGATCGTTTCGGGAGGCAACAGTCATAATTTAATCTGATAAACAAAAAAGCAGAGACGGTATTTTCAGTTTTTCATATGGCAGTCATATCTTTATCCGGACGACGATTAACCCACGTTTTCGTAACGATCTTAAAAACGACAAATTGTTGAAGCTCCGGTCTCATGCTAGTTTAAAAAACAGGAGGATTGTAAGGAGGGACAATTCCGACATACAATGCTTAACGATGAGGTCAGAGAGGATGATCACGAAGACCATGCATGAAAATGATAACGTTATCTTATTAGAAAACGGCGGCACAAAAATTTTTCTGGACAAGAAAAGTTTAAGCGTACGCGTCGAGACGGAAAATGTCTCTTGGGAAACCGTTTCCGGGGCTGCGAGCTTCGCCGTCGGATACGAACATGCCGAACGGGTTTGGATTTCTTTTCATCAAGCTGAAAACAAACAGTTTTCCCCTATCGACTCGGGTTTCCTTCAAGGCGTCCGCATTCATCTTGGCCCATTTTCCAGCAACGGCAAAATAATCGGAGTTCAAGCAGATGTTACCGTCCTGCTAAACACCCACAGCGGCGAACTCGTATTTGAAGTCCATGGGATCAGCGGCGGAACAGAAAATGAGGTCTCCGAAGTCATTTGGCCGGGATCCTTTGCTTTCTCCGGCGATCGAGAGACCGACTATACGGTCGTTCCCGCTATGCAAGGCTACCTGATTCCGGCAAATTGGCAGAAGCCCTTTCGGCGATACCATAAAGGGATGATGTTCGATCGGGATGCCTATATGCCTTGGTGGGGACAAGTCAAAGAAGGAAACGGATATTTGGCCATCATCGACACGCCTAACGATGCGCGCCTCTCCGTGGAGCACCTCCCCCTTGTTCACACCCATGCGGAAGTCGTATGGATTCATTCGCTTGAACGCTTTGACTATACCCGGAAGCTGCGTGTTCGATTCGCTAAGGATTTGAACTATGTAGGCATGGCCAAAATGTATCGTCAATATGTACGAAGTTTAGGCAAGTTACGTACATTGGCGGAAAAGCAGCTTGTAAATCCGAAACTGTCGGAATTAATGGGCTCGGCCGTCGTACACACAAGCGTACATACTCGCATAGCGCCGGAATCTTATTACTTCGATAAGGAGCATCCCGAGAAAAACGATTTTGCCGTTTCCTTCGAAGAGAGAGCCTTGCAGCTCGCGGCGCTCCAGCAAAAATACACCGGCAAGCTCTATGTCCACATAGATGGTTGGGGACGCAACGGCTACGACAATCTCCATCCCGACGTGCTTCCCCCAAGCCCGAAAGGCGGAGGCTGGGAAGGCATGCGGAAACTCCAGGAGGTGTGCAGAGATCAACATATTTTATTAGCCCTGCACGACAATTATCGGGACTTTTATCACGATGCCGATTCTTATAACCCCGAGCTAACGATTAAGCATCGGAACGGAGATCAGGAATTTTGCGATTATTGGGCAGGAGGAGCTCACAGCTGGCTTTGCACAACGTTGTCCAAAGGCTATTTAGAACGCAATCACGATAAACTAAATGAAAACGGCATATATCCGGATGGGGTTTATATCGATGTGTTCGCAGTTGTACCTGGCGATGAATGTTATGATCCGAGACATCGGATGACAAGAACGGAGTGCATGGCTTACCGTGCCTCCTGCTTCGAAGAGATCCGCTCCAGAGGGATGATCATCAGTTCGGAGGAACCAACCGATTGGGCCGTGCCTTATCTGGATCTGGTCCATCATGCTCCATATGCCCTTTATCCCGGTCCGGGAGAAGGCCCGGCTATCGGAATTCCTACACCGTTGTTTTCCCTTGTTTATCATGACGCGATCGTCGTGCCGTGGTCCTTGGATAGAGGAGCCTGGGGAATTCCGGAGGCGGATCTCGGCCTGCTTCATGGGCTGTTGAATGCCGGCGTTCCTTATTTGCCCATCCAGCCTTCGGACAACGAAATTCCGATCGTCAAAACAATGGCCCGGCTCCATCAGCTAATAGGATCGCTAGAAATGACGAACCACGAATTTATGGACGGAAGCTGGCGCAAGCAACGCACTACGTTTGCAGACGGTACGATCGTCGAGGTCGATTTGGACGGTGACCGTTATACGATCCAAATGGCGGACGGTGAACTCATTTCGGAGGCAGACGTTCATTTGTAATAAGGATGCGGATAACGCGGAAAGCTGTCCCCATAGTAGAGAATTCTACACCAGGGACAGCCTTCTTCGTTGTTTTAAGCTTTTATCTGATAATGAGCGGTTGTAATCGGTCCTTTATTGCCTTGATTGTCAATTGCATACATTTCGATGTCGTACACTCCCGGAGGCGCTTCCCAAGGGATGACATACGACCATGAGAACAAGCGGTCGCCTTCCCGCTTCATCGCATCGTATATACCATAATCCGATATTCGCATGATCGATCTCTCCAACGCCTCGCCGCTGTTGCCGGCATCGCCATACTCGATCTGCAGCTTAACCCTCTCTCCGCGTCGCCCGATCTTCGGATCGAACGTCACTTTGGCTTCATTAGCAATACTCATTTTATCACCCTCGCTTTTTGTTGTACTGACTAGTCAGTTTAATATTAGGGGTTAACTGCATGCCATGTCAATAGGGTAAGCAAAAAAATTACGAATTGACAGTCCTCCCTTATCCGACATATATTTAGACTGACTAGTCAGTTCAATTTCACTAAAAGGAGACTGCCCTTTGAAAAACATGACAACCAATGGTTCCAGGTTTATCGACGCTCAAGGACGTCAAGTCATTCTTCACGGTATCAGCATGGTTTGCAAGGATAAAGAAAAAGGTTATCTCGATCATTGGACAGACAAAGATTTTCTGAAATTAAAGCAATGGGGATTTAATGTCATCCGGCTAGGCATCATATGGGACGGAATCGAGCCTCAACCGGGACAGTTCGATGGTCAATACATTGAAAACGTTCGGGGGATGATCCGAATGGCCCATCGTTACGGTTTGTACGTCTTTCTGGATATGCACCAGGATTTGTACAGCTCGTTGTACGCAGACGGCGCGCCAGCCTGGGCTACTTTGATCGACGATCATGTATACGTAAAGACCGAACTTTGGAGTGACGCATACTTGTTCGACCGGGCGGTGCAAACCGCGTTCGACCATTTCTGGAGCAACACTCCCGCGTCCGACGGCATCGGCCTGCAGGATCACTACGTCGCGGCTTGGCGTTTTGTTGCCGAACGACTGCGCGATGAACCTAATCTGATCGGGTACGACATGATGAACGAACCTTTCATCGGCTCTAAAGTCGAGGTGATGGTTGGGGGCATGTTTACCGCTTACGGAGAATTGGTGGCGGAACAAACAGGTCGGCCTCCCGAAATGGAGGAGCTGCTCGACATTTGGACCGATCACGAGAAAAAGCTGCAAGCGCTCGAAATGCTGAATTCCGTCGACGCGTATCGTTATGTCATGCAAGCGACTGCGCCAGCGCAAGACGTTTTCGAAAAGAACGTGCTCTCCCCCTTCTTCCAGAAAATCGGCCATGCTATCCGCGAAGTCGATCCGGATCGGATTTTGTTTCTAGAAACGAATTACTTTTCTAACCTTGGCGTTGCCAGTTCGATCCAGCCAATCAAGGACGCGCAAGGCCGACGAGATGCGCAGCAGGCATACGCACCTCACGGCTACGACCTGGTAACCGATTCCGATTTCGTGCATGCCGCGGATAGCCGCCGCATCGACTTTATTTTTGACAATCATGTGCAAACCCGCGACAGACTGGATATGCCAATGCTGATCGGAGAATGGGGAGCCTACGGGGAATCCCGGCTAGCGGAGCAAGCGTGCCTCGACGTACAAAAAAACTTCGAACGGATGTTATGCGGCGACGTTTATTGGTGTTATTTGTACCCTGATATGGATCAGTTCAGCTCCTTTAACGGAGTGTGCAGGGGGATTCCGTCAGAGGTGGCCGGAACTATATTAAGCTATCAATATGAAAGAAGCAGCAGCTTCTTCGAGATGAAGTGGGACGAGGACGGCAATGTCGACGCTCCGACGAGAATCTATTTTCCCGATATCGAAGTCATGCGGTCTGGCCCAATGTCGCTAACTTCATCCGAAAGCGGATTTGAGTGGTCTGGCCTGGAAGGAACGAAAGCAGGATATCTGAGCATTTCGTCTTCTGGAGGTGGCAAAAGATCTCTGCAGATCGGTTAATTCCTGAGGATGTGGTATACTTTACGGAAGATCGAGTTGTAGGAAAGGACCGATAGTACGTTGAGCAAAAATAAAATTATCGATGCCGCGATCAAGCTTTTTTCCGAGCAAGGCTATTACAAGACAAATATGGACGACATTGCCAAAGAAGCCAATGTGGCCAAAGGCACGCTTTATTATCATTTCTCGGGCAAGGGCGAGCTCTTCGAAAGGATCGTGACGGACGGCATTCAAATGCTGATGGACAAAATCGAGGAAGTGCTGCGGCAAAACGAGGACCCGGATTGGCAAATCCGAACAATCGTAAGCAAACACATCGAGCTGTTCCTGCATTACGGAGAACTTGTTCACATTATTTCCAATGAAATCACAAACGGAATCGAGCCGGATATTTTGGAGCGGATCGTGGCGCTTAAAAACAAGTACATCGCTTTTGTGGCAGACGTTTTGCGCTACGGACAAGCGGACGGCTCGCTAAACGAAATGCATTGCGAATTGGCGGCGGCAGGGCTGATCGGGATGATCCAAAGCGCAAGCTTGTACGTTATCCATCATCACGGTAAGAGATCGGTCGATGAGTTGCACGAAACGATTAACGCCTTCGTGCTTCCAGCTCTGCTTAAGAAAACTTAAAGGCATCATGCTTACAGCATAATTATCGAACAGTGATTTTCTTTCCTATATTACTGCAAAGGCCTTCCCGACATGCGGAAGGCCTTTGCCGCTATAATAATTTAATCTCTTACTTTCACCCCGGCCACACCGGTTTGCCTTCGAACTCGACCGCGACGACCGTATTCCAATCGTCGCAGTCAGCAGGATCGAGCTCGATCCACAATCTGCTGACGTAGTAGTCGCCTTCCACGCCGCCGGAGAAACCGTGCGTTCGCTCTGTTCGATATGGCAGCGGCTGTCCGGAACCAACAAGATGCACGCTCTTGACTTCCCCGCCGATTTCGCGAAGCTCGATTGGGGATCGAGGCAAGTCGCGGACATGCAGATAGATGATGTTGTCCTTCGTCGTCATCGGTCCATAGAACACGGGAGGATAGTGTTTTGGCGCTCGCTTCGTCCCGTAGATGCTTTCGCCCCAGCGAGATAACCAACTTCCGATTGCAATCAGACGTGCCCTCGCTTCTTCCGGCCATGTTCCATCTGGACGAGGCCCAACGTTCAAGAGCAGATTTCCGCCTTTCGTCGCAATCTCCAGTAAAGTGCCCAGCAACGTAATCTCGCTTTTATAAGTGGATGCATCGGGATGATACGCCCATTGATGGTTCATCGTCATGCAGGTTTCCCACCATTCGTCCGGCGGATGATGCGGTACAAATTGCTCCGGCGTCTCGTAGTCTCCCGCACCGGGGAGACGATCGTTAATGATCAGGTGAGGCTGAAGATTTAGCATCATCGTCTTTACCTCGCTGCTCCGCCAGCGATCCGCGCCGAAGCCGGGAACGTCGAACCAGATCAGATCGATCCGGCCATAACCCGTAAGCAGCTCCCGGAGTTGTTCGACGAACCGCCCATGGAACTTCCACCACCGATCCGGATCATAAGTATTCGGTTTCGGAGATTGTATGCTCGCCGAGATCGGAATCGTGGCAAAATCCGGATCATGCCAGTCGATCGTCGTGAAGTATAGTCCTACTTTAAGACCCTCTTCTCGAGCGGCCTCTACGAACGGGGCAATCAGATCCCGGCCCGGTCCTCGCTTCACGGCGTTATAGTCGGTAGTGGCGGTATCGAACAGACAGAAGCCGTCATGGTGTTTGGCCGTCAGGACGATATAGCTCGCCCCTGCTTCCTTGGCCATTCGAGCCCATTCCTTGGGATCGTAGGACTGCGGATTAAATTCATCCGCAAGACTTTCATAGTCCTCCGCCTTCATATGCTGGTTGCTATGGGACATTAACGGCCAGGAGGCCTCGATGCCCCGGACCGAATAAGGTCCCCAATGAAGAAATATACCAAATCTCGCTTCGTCGAACCATTGCGCTTCCGGATGTATAGCTTTCATCGATTCGTTCTCCTTTGGAATGTTATCGTCATGCCGCAATCTTGTTACTTCACTCGATACTCGTCAAAATAACGAGGAAGGATCGTCGTCGAAGCTCCCGGCAGCTGTGGCAGCACATAAAAGCCGTCCTTGACGGTAGCGGGCTCCTCGAAAATATGCCGGATCCACGGAATATACTCCAGCATGACGGCTCCCGGCGTAGCAGCCACAAGATGCTGATGGATCTGCCCCATGTCGCCGACATGTGGGCAGACCGGAATGTCGTAAGCCGCGGCAAGACCAGCCACCTGCAGCCACTCCGTGACGCCTGCGACGCGAGTAACGTCGACTTGAACGTACTCTACAGCGCCCGACGCGATGTAATCGCGGAACGCGTATTTGTTGTAGACATGCTCGCCGAGGGCGATTGGCACGTTTAATTCATCCGCCAGCTTTTTGTGACCGGAAATATCATCGGGATTTAACGGCTCCTCCAGCCAAATGAGATCGAATTGTTCCAGCTTTTTGCCCCAGGTCATGGCTGTCGTGATGTTCCATTGCTGGTTCACGTCGATCATAAGGCCGGCTTTATCGCCAATCGCTTTGCGGACCGCCTCTACCCGCTCGTAATCTTCCCCTGGGTCCGGCTTGCCGACCTTCATCTTAACGGCGGAGAAACCTTGCTCGAGGATAGAGGTCATATCCTCTACCAGCCGCTCCTTGCTCCAATTCAACCAACCTCCGTTGGTGTTGTAAGCTTTGATTCCTTCCGGCTTATGGCCGCCCAAATATTGCCATAGCGGCTTCCCCGACGCCTTGGACATGATGTCCCACAACGCAATGTCCACTGCCGCCAGCGCCATATGAGTCACGCCGGAACGGCCGATCCAATGCATGGGTCCAAATCGCATTTCGTCCCAAAGCTGCTTCACCATAAAGGGATCCTTGCCGATGAGCGCAGGAGCGTAGTAGCGATCGATCGTATCGGCTATCATTTCGTCGCCTTTTGCGCATGTCCCCGTGTAGCCATACCCCGTCACGCCTTCATCGGTCTCGATGCGCACTCCCGTCACGCCCCAATGGGTAGCCACGTTAATAGCGTCCGTAATGGGCGGCAGAATCGGAACATGCAAAATAAAGCTTTCCGATTTCGTGATTTTCATAATTCATTCCTCCTGGAAGTATCGTAATCGAATAAGCGTAAACAACCCTTTAATAGCCTAACGATGCTCCTCCGTCTACCGGCAAAGCAACGCCGGTCACGAATCGGGACAAATCGCTGGCGAAAAAGATCGCGGCGTCCGCGACTTCTTCCGGCGTCGCCGGCCGGCCCAGCGGATGCATGGCGTTTAAAATGATCCGCGTCTTGGCGGGATCATCCTGTTCCTCGATCCATTTCTCTAGCAGCGGCGTTGACACGCCGGCGGGACAGATGCAATTGACGCGCACTCCATCGGAGGCGTAGTCCAGCGCGAGCGACTTGGTCATGGCGACGATCGCGCCTTTGGTAGAGGCATATACCGCATTTTGCTTCTGCCCGACCAATCCGTTTAAAGAAGCCATATTGACGATGCTTCCCTTGGACTCTCGCAGCAACGGGATGGTATGTTTGATCAGCAAATAAACGCTTTTCATGTTAATATCGATAACCCGCTGCCACTCCGTCTCCATCACATCTTCCAGCGGCTTCGGCAAAATCGTTGCCGCGTTGTTGATCAGAATGTCGAGCCTGCCGTATCGGTCGCGAATCGTGGTTGCTAATTGCCGAACTTCCCCTTCGTCCGCTACATCGGTTCGAACCGAAACAGCGGGTGAAAGGCCAGTTTTTCCCGCAAGAGCTTGCGCGACCCGCTCGCCTCTCTCCCCGTCTACATCCGCGACGATGACCGTCGCGCCTTCCTCCGCTAATCTGATCGCCGTTACTTCACCGATACCGGATCCGCCCCCTGTGATGAGACAAACCTTATTGTTAACGAGCATGGACAAACTACCTTCTTTCGACTTTGGTCTATTTGCATATTAATCCGTTATTTATTCCTGGTTGTTTTTGTGCGATTCTTTTTACATCGTAACATTTCAATGGACAACTGTATTTATCAGCTCCTCCAATCATTTGATAAATAATCCGGTAACTCCGAATGATATTACTTTAAAAATGAAATGGAATAAGGTAAGCTTTCACTACGAGATTGAAATAACAGTTGCAAAGGGATGAGCATGAATGAAACGGCTGCACGAGATCGAACCTTACGTTGGTGATGCTTTGCCCTATTTATACGATGGGGGCTACGAGGAGAAGCTGCGGGTATGCAATGTGTTTGCGTTTCATTTGTTTAACGATGGTCCGGGAGAAATGGAGATCGACGGCATGAAGCATCCCATCGGTCCAAAAACGTTGGTGTTCTTAAGGCCGAACCAACCGCACGCGTTTCATATCGACGCGAAGCATCCCCTTTCTTCTTACAATATCTATTGCGATTTATGGGACAAAGAGCATCCGCTCTCGGGGAACCGCGCATTTATTTATGACCCTGCACCTTTCGTCTTCGAAACGAATCGGCAGGCTGCCATGCCGACTTGCGCCGATTTGGACTCCTTGCCCAGTGTGTTTTCCCTGCAGTCTCACCCCTGGTTATATGAATCTATCGTTCAACTAACCCGATTGTTCCATGATACTTTTTATTATAGAGATGAGTTGGTGAGCGGCTTGATGCAGAGCTGGCTGCTGGGTTGGTACAATGCGGTCCACTCGCGTCAGCCTACCGACTACCGAATCGTACGACTCCTTGCTTACTTGAACGAGAATCCCGAAGAACGCGCTTCGATCGACGAATGGGCGGCTTCCTGCGGGATGAAACGTTCCTACTTCCATGCACTGTTTCAGCGTGAAACAGGCATGGCGCCGAAGGCTTATCAGCACAAGCTGCTGATGAGGCGTGCAGCCAACCTGTTGCAAGAGAGCGAGTTGACGGTTACCGCCATCGCGGATCGATTGGGGTATCCCTCCATTCACCCCTTTACGAGGCATTTCACCGCCGCATACGGAGCTAGTCCCCGACAATTTCGGTTAAATCGGTAAAACGGGTTTATCGTCCTGCTATTATCATGTATGATAATAGTTCAGTACTAAACGATTCGACTACTTAGAGGATGATTGGCGACATGAGATGGCTTCGAGCACGACATCGTTTGTTTATCACATTAATAACTTCTATTGCGGGAGGATGCGTCTTCTATTTCCTGCATATTCCCCTGCCGTGGATATTGGGTCCCATGACGTTCGTGTTACTGGGATCGACCCGCTTTAAAAATCGGTTCGCATGGAACAAATCCCTGCAGAACGCGGGCATGATGATCATTGCTTATACGATGGGGCTTTCCTTTACGGCAACGGTCCTGCACGAAATTTCTCGCCATTTGCCCAAAATGCTGCTGATGACGGTCATTCTTGTGTTGTTTAGCGTAGCGCTGGCAGCGATTCTAACCCGTCTAACGGGCGGCGACTTCCTGACCATGCTCATGGGCACGGTACCCGGGGGCTTAAGCCAGGTCGTTTTATTGGCTCAGGAGACAAAAGGCGTCAATGTGACGATCGTTACAGTCATGCAGGTCATGCGACTGATGACGATCATCGTCATGGTTCCGTTATTATTGTTCAGTCCCATTGTCGGCGCAAAACATAGCAACACGCTTGCGCCGCTTGCAGGCGAAATGGGAGCAACGACAGCCGCTGGTCAGAGCATTCTTATAAATGCGGCCCTATTTGCCCTTGTTTGCGTTCTGTTCGCATGGGGAGCAGGGAAGCTGAAGCTGCCTACTGCTCCGCTGCTTGGACCGCTGTTCGGGACCGCATTGCTTCAAATTCTCGGTTTGTCAGGTCCCGAGCTGCCGCCTATCGTACTGATTGCGGCTCAAATCTGCATCGGCGCCTTTCTGGGGTTGCTCTTTAAGCCAGCGGAGTTTACGAACCGGTTCAAGACGCTGGCTCTGGCGCTTGCTTCCAGTCTGCTGCTTATATTGGGGACTTACTTGCAAAGCTTAATCTTGTCGGCGGATGAATCCATGTCGCTTTTGACAGCTTTGTTAAGTCTGGCTCCGGGCGGCATGGACCAGATGAGCATCATTGCTCACGAGACCGAGGCGGACGTCTCCATCGTCGTCGTTTATCAATTATTCCGGTTGCTGTTTATGTTTTTTGTCGTGATCCCGCTGCTCAAGATCGTTGTGGACAGACTGCAGAACAAAAACCGTCAGTCTCGAGCCGGCTTATGATCCGTCAAAACCCAAAAACTCGTCTCCAACGCGGAGACGAGTTTTTGGTATGTTAAACGTTATGATGACCGTGTCTTGAACCTCGCGCTCGAGGAAGAAGGCTTTATTTGACTTGCCTCGGTTGCTCCAAAGCCTCGTTCCCCTCACTCCGGTTATTCGCAAGGAAGTGAAATCGTCGATATGCTGCCAGGATGACGAGCAAAAAAAGCATATAAAAGACAATAACCCGAATCGCTCCTCCGGTGCTGGACATCCATTGATCTCCAACCAGAGCAAAAACGAACATGGTAGGCAGCTTCCCAATCAGCGTTGCGACCGCGAAAATTCGGAACGGCATCCGGCTGAGAGCCGCATAGACGTTGACGAGGATTGCGGGAACGAACGGAAGCAGCCTGGCGAACAAGACGGCGATAAACGCATTGCGTTCCACTTGGACCGTGAACTTGCCGATCGTTGGGTTCTTGGACAGGAGCCGGCTGCCTTGCTCATGGAAGGCAAACCGCACGAGATAGAACATGATGGCGGCAGCCGCGGTCGATGAGAGAACGTTCGCGAGTCCTCCCCAATAGGGACCGTACTTTGCTCCGATGATGCCGGCTACGATGCCGTACGGAACGATTGGAACAAGACCGAATAAAATCGCCGCCCCAATGAGAAGGACGTGATGGGACGCGCTATCCTCTTGCAGCCAATGCATGATCGGCTTCCGATATAGCAGCAATAAAGCGACGGAAGCCGCATAAGCAGCAATGACCAGTCCTTTTTTGATCATGTCTCCCTTCCCTTTGTATGCGGTTTGGCCTGATCGTTAATGGTACTTAGGCTTTCGCTGACAGAAAGCGCGCTTCCACCAGCTACTCTTTCGTTGTTGATGGATTGGATTCGATCGATCAAATTGTTCCGAATGCCGTTCAAACTGCGAATTTGCTCGTCGATTTCTTCCAACTTCTGCTGGTAGATGGGCAGCACTTCCTCGCAGAACGATTCTTTATTCCGGATGACGCAATGGAGGAAGCTCGCGATTTGAACCGTAGTGAGGCCCAGATTCAAATAAAATCGTATCGTTTGAACTTGTTGAACGGCAAGCGGCGAATATTCGCGATAACCGTTGTCTTGGCGCAGCGGCGACAAAAGTCCCTTCTGCTCATAATATCTGAGCGAACGAAGGCTGCTTCCGGTCAATTCCGCTAATTGTCCGATCTTCATCGGGAGTCCTCCCTTCCTTCGATCATTATCCTTCTATTATAAACCTTTACGCAAGTGTCAGGGTCAAGGGGTTGACCTTGTCATTAATGGCAGGGTTTATACTGAATTCGCGGCACGATTGGCAAGAGCCATCGTACGTACTCTGCAAGAATGAAAGGAGCGAATAGGATTGGCCATTCTAGATGCAACGGAAAGCGATTTTGATGAAGTGATCCAATCGGAGAAGACGGTACTTGTGGACTTCTGGGCGGTATGGTGTCCGCCTTGCAAGCGGCTTTCGCCTATCTTGAAGGAGCTCGACGAGGAGCTTGAAGATTTTAATGTCGCCAAGGTGAATGTTGACGAACACCCGGAGCTCGCTAGCCGCTTCGGCGTGATGAGCATGCCGACGTTGATCGTCTTCCAGGACGGCCAGCCTGTCAAGAAAGCCGTCGGTTTCCGCCACAAGGAAGCACTGACGGAGCTAATTGCCCGTTAGATGTTAAGGAAGGATGAACGCAAGCACAAAGAAGGACTGTGCCCTGGTCTAATGACCAGAGGCACAGTCCTTCCTGTCAAACTTTATTCTTTCACGAGATCGGCTAATGCTTCTCGCACCGGCGTTGCGGGCCTGCCCAGAAGTTTTTCGAAATCGTTGCTGACGATCTCGAGATGCCCTTCCCGAATGCCTTGTTGAATGCCGACGAGAATTGGCAGGACGAATTCAGGTATGCCCGCGCCTTTCATGATATCGGAATATGCCGCATCGTCGATATGCCGTACCTGCACGTCCTTGCCGATCGTATCCGCAAGCGCAGACGCCAATTCGTCTTGCGTAAGCAGGTTGCCCGACAGTTCGTAGATCGAATTTTCATGTCCTTCGCCGGCGAGAACGGCAGCTGCTGCTTCCGCGTAATCTTGCTGCAATGCCCAGCCCACTTTGCCCGATTCCGCGGAAGTAACCCATGGCGCGCCGGCAGCAGAGGCTTTGATCGCACCCAGCTCATTCTCCAGGTACCAGTTATTGCGCAGGAACGAATACGGAATGCCGGTTGCGGCTATGGCCGCTTCCGTGACGCGATGAACTTCGGCAAGGAAGATGCCGCTCTCGCTCGCGTTAGCAAGACTTGTGTAAGCGATGAAACCCACGCCGGCGCGTTTGGCCGCATCTACCGCATGGTTGTGCTGTCTGATGCGAGTCTCGTTATCTCCGTCCGCCGATATGATCAGCAAGCGATCAATGCCTTGGAAGGCGGAATCCAGCGTTTCAGGACGATCGAAGTCGCCGAGTCGCACGTTTACTCCCTGCTCTTTGAGGTGTTGCGCTTTCTCCGGATTGCGTACGCTGACGGCAATATCGTTGGCAGGCAGTTTGCGCAGCAAAACTTCCACGATTTTCGAACCCAATTTCCCCGTTGCTCCCGTTACCAATACTTTCATCTGATGTTCCTCCTCTTTTTTATACGTTGTCACCATATTTGTTATAACATATATAGTTACAACGTTTTTAAAAATAAAAGCTCATGGATTAGAGCTTCCACTTTAAATAAACTTCGCGGTAATTCCGCTTAAAGTCGTCTCAGCCAGTCGATTCTCTAACGCGAGTTGCGCTTCATCCATCTCCGATTGCAGCGCCGCTTCGATATTTCTGCCGACCAGGCATCGTTCGTTGGGATCTTCGTGGAACCGGAACAGCCGTTGATCCTCGACGACATCGACAGCCCTATAAATATCCAGGAGCGTAATGTCTGCCGGAGATTTCAGCAGAGAAGCGCCACCCACGCCGGGACGCACGTCAATAAAACCTGCCTTCTTAAGCATGCCCATAATTCTACGAATGACAACGGGATTCGTGCCTACGCTACCGGCTATATAATCGCCCGTACATTCGTTCGGAAAGCTTGCGATCAGGGACAATGTATGAACCGCTATCGAGAATCTCGTACTGATCTGCTTCATGTTTTGAATCACCACCGTTGTAACCATTGTAGTTACTGCGCATCGTCATGTCAAGCGTTCTACTCGAAAAAATCCCCGCCGTTTATTTGGACAGCGGGGATGAATACCAATCGTTGTACCGTTCAGTTGATCGATTCGGCCGCCTGCACGGCTTCGTCTGCGGTCAAATTGCCCACGATTCCGTATTGAATGCCGTTTTCGATCCAATACAGCTCCACAAGCTCCGGCTGCTCGAATACGAATCCTTCGGCTCCCTTTACCTGAACGGGAGAGAACATGTCTTGCGGGAAGTCAGTCTCCATGCGGCTTACGGTATACGTGAACGTTCGATCTCCCGCGGCATACGTAAGCACGGCATCCCGAAGCGGCTCTCCTTCCATGCCCGCTGTCGTAATATCTTGAAGCAGGAATCCTTCCGGAAGCATTGAAGGTACGAGCAGACCTTCGCCGAAAGCGGCTTTGGCTTCTTCTACCGTTGCCAACTTCGCCGTAATGAGCTGGGAAAGTCCCGTCCCCGTCCCAGTGCCCGACGATGCGCCACCATCCGATGGCGGTTGGCTGACACCCGTATTTCCCGTTTGCGGAGCGGGGACTGACGACGGCCCGTTTAACAGCGGGTATCCCGCGAATACGACGACAGCAGTAACCACTACCGCCGTGCCCGCGATCCAGGCTTTGGGGAGGGAGAAACTTCTTCGCTTCTGCCCTGTCGGCGACGCTTGACGGCGAATTTTGTCCTTGGCTGCCTCGCTTAGTTCCATATTGTTAAATAACATATTATCCGACTCCTCTCGAAATTGTTCTCGCAATCGACGGTCGATATCGTTCATCTTCCGTATTCCTCCTTCTTCATCTCCTTGGCAAGCGCTTCACGAGCCCGATGCAGACGGTTCCGTACTGTTCCTTCGGGCGCTCCGATCGCCTCGGCGATTTCCTTCGTTCCCAGATCCAAGTAATAATAAAGATACAACGCTTCCTGATAAGGCATAGATAATTGAAGCACATATCGCAGCACTTCGCTCTTCTCGAATTTCTCCAGCGCTTCCTCTTCCACGCTAATCGTTCTGCCCCGGTCCATGCGGACTGGATCAGTGGGCTGTTCCGCGAACATGCGGACGCCCATTTTGTCCCGGCATACATTGACGGTTATTGTCGTTAACCAGGTTTGGACGCTGCTGTCCCCCCGGAAGGACGTCCATTTGCGATATGCCCTTAGAAATGTCTCCTGGCTAATATCCTCCGCGAGATGCCGATCGCCCGTATAAAAATAGGCGGTTCGCATGACAGTCGAGCCGTAGCGGTTCATGAGCAGCTCGAGCGCCGCATCGGGATCGCGAGGAATGTTATCGTTTTCGTAGCTATTGGAGCCGGCCGGCCTCACTGGATCATCACCTCCAACCTATTAGACGGTCATTGGTCCGTTTTCGCTGCATGCTTCTTTTATTTTTTCCACCACGCCAAGAAGCATCCGGCTGACTTAGCCGAATGCTCCTCTATTGCCGAATGTTATACCATAACTTATCCCTCATAGGTTCTGACGATAATGACCGCGTTGTGGCCGCCGAATCCGAACGAATTCGACATGCCGATCCGTAAATCGGCTTTTCTAGCGGCATTGGGCACGTAGTCCAGATCGCATTCGGCATCCGGTTCCGTCAGATTGATGGTTGGCGGGATCATGCCTTCGCCCAGGCTTTTCACCAATGCGATCGCTTCTACGCCTCCGGCCGCTCCGAGCAGATGTCCAAGCATGGATTTGTTGGCGGTGACGGGGATGCGGTAAGCATCGTCTCCGAATAGCCGCTTGATTGCGGCCGTCTCCGACCGGTCCCCGAGCTCCGTACTCGTAGCGTGCGCGCTGATGACATCCACTTCGTCCGGTGTAATACCGGCGTCTCGAATCGCCTCTCGCATCGCCATGTAAGCACCGTCGCCTTCAGGATGCGTAGCCACCATATGGTACGCGTCCGAGCTGGCTCCGTATCCGATGACCTCGGCAAGAATGCGGGCACCGCGCCGCTTCGCGTGGCTGAGAGACTCCAGTACGACGATCCCGGCACCTTCGCCCATGACGAAGCCGTCCCGATCCTTATCGAAGGGCCGGCTGGCGCCGGCAGGATCATCATTGCGCGTCGACAGCGCGGTCGCATTGGCAAAGCTGGCCAGCGAGATGCGTGTCACGGCGGCCTCCGCCCCGCCGGCCAATATAACATCCGACCTTCCGGCTTGAATGCGATGGAACGCTTCCCCGATAGCGGTATTGCCGATGGAACAAGCCGTGACGGGAGACAAGGTCGGTCCGTGCAGGCCATGCCGGATGCTGATGCTCGCCGCAGCCATATTGGATATCAGCATCGGCACAAGCACGGGACTTACTTTGCCGGGACCTCTGGCAAGCAGCGTTGCGTGCTGCTCCTCCAGCGTCCCGATTCCGCCGATACCGGATCCCACATAAACGCCAATACGCTCGCGATCGATCGTAGCCAGATCGAGCTTTGCGTCGAGGATGGCTTGGTCGGCGGCGGCAACGGCGAATTGCGTGAAACGGTCCATTCTTCGATATTCCTTTGCGCCGTACAGCTCCTTGCCGTCAAACCCTTTGACGGATGCCGCGATCGTTACCTTGTACCCGTCCACGTCAAATGCATCAATTTGCGTAATGCCCGAAGTACCCCGCACAAGCTGCTTCCACGTTTCTTCTACGTCCAGACCCAACGGCGTAATGGCTCCCATGCCTGTAATAACAACTCGTTCCATAAGCGATACCTCCATGCTCATCTATTTGTGTTACTCATCTTGCCATATGATTTATCCTATTACAAGTTGTCGTTTATCCTAGTATAATAAGTACCAGTATGAGTCATTGGAGGTTTCCTCATGAATCGTCAAACGAAGCTTCAAGTTTTATCAGAGTTTCTGAAAGCCGCGCGAGCACGACTTACTCCCTCGTCTGTCGGTCTGCCCGAAGGAACGCGCAGGCGAACGCCGGGCTTGCGCCGGGAGGAAGTCGCATCGCTCGCAAACGTCAGCGCTACTTGGTATACGTGGCTGGAGCAAGGCCGCGACATCACCGTGTCGCCTGCCGTTCTTGATGCCATAGCGACAGCGCTTCG
Source organism: Paenibacillus sp. MY03 (assembly GCF_002165585.1). Classification (NCBI taxonomy): domain Bacteria; kingdom Bacillati; phylum Bacillota; class Bacilli; order Caryophanales; family Paenibacillaceae; genus Paenibacillus; species Paenibacillus sp. MY03. The sequence goes on from NZ_MXQD01000012.1 coordinate 161,190, forward strand.
ACTGACGACGGACGAAAGAAAATACGTGTTCTCCCTTGCGCGAGATTCCGTTGCTGCCGTCCATGCTCCAGAGGAAGAAGCTGCCACGATCAGTCCTTCCTTAAATCGGATGATTACGGAGCTGCGAGGCTGTCCAGCCATCATTTCCGACCGCAGATGCAATATCGTCGCATGGAATGAAGCCGCCGGCCGGGTGTTTATGGATTTTGGAAATTTGCGTCCCGATGAGCGAAATATGATTAGGCTGCTGTTCGCCCGGCGTGAATTCAGACGTCTGGCGGTGAATTGGGAGAGCTTCGCGCGGGAGTATTTAGCCATGTTTCGCGCCTATTACGGTCAATACGCGGACGATGAATGGTACGAGATGTTTCTGGAGGAGATGATGGATGCTTACCCCGACTTCTCGCGATTGTGGGCTGCCGGCAACGTGAGTTATGCGCCGGAAGTGTTGCTCGAATTCCGCCATGCTTCCGCCGGAAAAATGCTGTTTCAATTAACGTCGCTTCACGTTCACGGAGACGCGGATCTGAGATGCAGCATCTATACACCTGCACAGCACTCCAATACGGATGCGAAAATGTCGGCGTTAATGGCGAAATAATTCGCGTCAAGGCAATATCAACGGCAAAGGGCATCGTCGACGACGATGCCCTTTGCATGAACATTCCAGCTTTATGATCCCTTGACCGCCGCAATCGCGCCATCCATAGCCCGTGCTACTTTGTCGCACCAAGCGTCGAATTCGGCATCCTCTCTTTGAAGCTCCGGGTGGTCCAAAATATATCGAATTGTCGCCTTAATGCCCTGATCGAAGCGAGTTGTAGCCGTAAATCCGGGTACGAGCCGCTTCAACTTCGAATTGTCAAAGACGACGGAATTCGCTTTGTCCCCGATCAGACCGCCCGTATAGTCCATTTCGCTGCAAGCCGCGAGGAAGGACGAAGACACGTGAACGGCATTCAGCTTTACGCCGAGCGCGGACGCAATACATTCGTAGATTTGATTCCATGTTAAGGATTCGTCCGACGTAATTTGCACCGCTTCTCCGATGGCATGAAGGTTGCCCATCAACCCGATGAAACCTTGCGCGAAGTCCGAATTGTGGGTCATCGTCCATAAGGAGGTGCCATCACCGTGGATAATGACGGGTTTATTCTCCAGCATGCGCTTCGCCACTTGCCATGAGCCGTTTCGGCCGTGCACGCCAAGCGGGATGGATCTTTCGTCGTATGTATGGCTCGGCCTGACGATCGTAACCGGGAAACCTTGCTCCCTGTATTGTTTCATCAAATATTCCTCGCAGGCGATCTTGTTGCGGGAGTATTGCCAATATGGATTGGCAAGAGGCGTCCCTTCTGTTATTCGATAGTCGGATAGAGGTTTTTGGTAAGCGGAAGCCGAGCTGATAAAGATAAACTGCTTGGTCTTGTCCTTAAACAAGCGGTAATCCCGTTCCAGCTGCGAAGGCTCGAACGCGATAAAATCGGCGACGACGTCGAAAGACAGCTCCGAGATCAGCCCGGCAACCTTGTTTTCGTCGTTGATATCGGCTTGAATGGTGATGACGTTATCCGGCAGCGTGGACCGCCTGTTCCCTCGGTTGAGCAAATACAGTTCATGTCCTTGCTCTGCCAATTGCTTCGTAATCGCGGAGCTGATCGTTCCGGTTCCTCCAATAAATAACGCTTTCATCCTTTTCTCCTCCTATCAACCTATCTATCATTTTGTTACTCTTTCAACGCCCCAACGACCGGGTGCGGAACGTACGGTGCTTCCAATTCGGCAATTTCGTCCTGAGTCAGCTTGACGGATAGCGAGGAAACCGCTTCATCCAGATGCGACAGCTTCGTAGCGCCGATGATCGGAGACGAAACGTTATCCTTCTGCAGCAACCAAGCCAGAGCGACCTCGGCGCGAGAGACCCCGCGCTGCTCGGCTATGGCCGCAACGCGATCCACAATCGGTCGATCGACATCTGCAGTAGCGTCGTATTTCATCTTTTGGGCAGGGTCGGTCTCTGATCGCTGCGTCGTGACGGACAGGTCACGGGCAAGTCTGCCCGAGGCTAGAGGGCTGTACGGGATGACGCCGATTCCCTCTTCCTTGCATAGAGGCATCATCTCGCGCTCTTCTTCCCGATAAATCAGGTTAAGATGGTTCTGCATGGCCGTAAATCGGGTCCAGCCGTGTCGTTCGGCGACATGCAGCGCCTTCTGGAACTGCCAGGCGAACATGGCGGAAGCGCCAATGTACCTGGCTTTGCCGGACTTCACGACATCATGCAACGCCTCCATCGTCTCTTCGATCGGCGTGTTGTAGTCCCAGCGGTGGATTTGATACAGATCCACGTAATCCGTACCGAGACGTTTCAAGCTGTTGTCGATTTCGCTCATAATCGCTTTGCGGGACAGACCGGCGCCGTTAGGACCTTCCTGCATGCGGAAAAATACCTTCGTAGCTATAACAACCTCGTCGCGTCTGGCGTAATCCTTTAGAGCGCGGCCAACGATTTCTTCGCTGGAGCCGATGCCGTATACATTTGCCGTATCAAAGAAATTAATGCCGAGGTCCAGCGCCTTCTTGATAAACGGACGGCTCTGCTCCTCGTCGAGCACCCATGGATGATTCCAGCGCTTTGCGTCGCCGAAGCTCATGCAGCCCAAACAAATGCGCGATACATCCAATCCCGTACGGCCTAATTTTACAAATTCCATTCCAACTCCCCGCTTTCTATTCGCAATTGAAATGATTTGCTATGTATCCACAGAAACCCTGTGTGCAACCCACGTTCATCCTTCCGTCAAATCCGCGCGAAGTTCGCTTGCGATCTCGACCATCTTTGAAACAACAGCCTCGTTGGTGACCGCTACGTACAAATCTCCCATGTAATGCCGGAACGGAATTTCCAGTTCTCCATGGCTCCACATAAAGAAGTCGCCGTCGATGGACATCGTGGCGCCGGGCCCTTTAACCGTGTAGACGGACTTATATACAAAGTCAGGTTTCGCCGCAAAATATTTTTTGCATTCCTCCAGCGTTATCTCCTGAGCCTCTGCCGGCTCCTGAAATGATCTTGTAATCCGGTATCGTTCACTCAACTTGCATGCCTCCTTGCTGTAATTCCATTCTTTTCTATCATACCACGCCTATTGCTTCAGCGCGCGCAGCACATCGACCAGGAACGCCCATGAACGCTCCACGGACGTAATCGACAGATGCTCTTGCGGCGTATGGATATCGTAGAGATTGGGGCCATACGACACGGCGTCGAGCTCCGGCATTTTGCCGACCAGCACGCCGCATTCCAGTCCGGCATGAATGGCTTTGACTTCAAGAGCTTTGCCGAACCGCCGCATGTATACTTCCTCAAAGACGGGACGAAGTCTGGAGTCTGCCAGGTACGGCCAGCCCGGGAAGTAGCTGTCGAAGCGGAAGCCGCAGCAGACAAGGCCGGATAACGTCTCCATCCTTCGGAGTACATCGTCCAACTGCGATCGATGCGAGCTTCGCGCCAAACTTTGCATAACGATGGATTCATCGCCGGTTGAAACAATGCCGAGATTGGAGGAGGTTCGAACCAGATTCGGGATCGCCTTGTCCATACTAAGCACGCCGTTCGGAATGAGTTCAAGCAGCCCGATCGCTGCCGACTTCGTTGCGTCGTCTAACAGCTTTCCGTTATGCGGCAAATCTCCTCCCCACTCTTTTGAAGCATGTAACTCAACGCGGACATCTTCGTCCGATACGCGGTATTCATCGCTGAGTACGGTGTTGAGATCGGCGATCACCTCTTGCGTCGCCTCAAGATCACTCTGGCGGATATACACCACGGCTTCCGCTTCGCGCGGGATCGCATTCACTTTCATGCCGCCAGTTACACTCGCAAGACCGAACGAGACTCGGCGGCGAAGCTCGCCCAGCGCTCTCCCGAGCAGCTTGTTCGCATTCCCGCGTTCATGGATAATATCGTCGCCGGAATGACCGCCCCGCAGTCCTTGTACAACAATAACGTAAGAATCGCCGTCCGCCTGCTCGGCTTCGCGCCAGCCGATTGGCACCGTATGGTACAGATTCACTCCGCCGGCACTGCTGACGAACAATACGCCCTCGCGGTCGGAATCGAAGTTGATCATACGACGGCCCTTCAGCGTGGAAACATCCAATGCGAACGCGCCGCCCATCGTCGTTTCTTCTTCCGTAGTCATTAAAATTTCCAGCTCCGGATGAGCCAGCTCGGCGGAATCGATCAATGCAAGGGCGGTTGCGACCGCAATGCCGTTGTCAGCGCCGAGCGTCGTTCCATCCGCATAGATAAAATCGTCTTCCACGCGAAGTGTTATCGGGTCATTTTCGAAGTCATGTACGGTGCCTTTATTCTTCTCGCACACCATGTCGAGATGCCCCTGGAAGATGACGGGCTCCGCGTGTTCATAGCCGGCTGAAGCCTGCTTGCGAATAATGAGGTTATGGCGTTCGTCCTGCAGGACCTCACAGCCTCTTTGCCTGGCGAAATCCGCCACGAAATCGCTGATCGCCTTCTCGTTGCCCGATCCTCGAGGAATCGCGGACAATTGTTCGAATAGCTGTAGTACTTTCAGATCGCCGGTATACTTTGCGTTATTGGTTTTTTTCATCGTGGTATCCCCCTTTGCGCTTCACTTAGAATTCCTCTGATTCCATCAGTTTAACACAGTCGCTTATCCGTTCGACAGCTCGATCCGCTCTGTCGCGATGGCATTGGTGAATTCTCGATCGTGTTCGACGAACAACAAGGTTGGCGCATAGTCCAGCAAAAGCTGCTCAATCTGCATGCGGGAGATGACGTCGATAAAGTTTAGAGGTTCATCCCAGACGTGCAGATGCGCTTGTTCGCATAAGCTTCTGGCGATCAGCACCTTCTTTTTTTGTCCGCCGCTGTATGCCGATATATCTTTTTCGAACTGCACTCTGGAGAAGTCCAGCTTGCGCAAAATCGACTTGAACAAACTTTCGTCAATCCCGTAATCGCGCGCATATTGGCTCAGACTGCCGTTAAGATGTGATGTATCCTGGGATACATAAGAGACGACCAGCCCGCTGCCTCTTCTCATCGTTCCCGTATATTTCAGCTCCTCCCCGCAGATCAGCTTAAACAAACTCGACTTGCCCGAGCCGTTGCGTCCCGACAATGCGATACGTTCGCCACGTTCGATGTCGAAGCTGATTTCGCCGGTTACGGGCGTTTCTCCATAATAGATCGACACGCGATCCAGCTCTACAAGCCTGCTTTTGTGATAGTGCAGCTGCGTCAGCTTCAGGCTGTCGGCAGTTTCTACGTTTTTGAGCAGCCTGGATTTCTCTTCGATGGCATCCGATTGTCTGCCTTCAATCGATTTGGAGCGTTGCATCATTTTCGCGGCTTTATGGCCGACGTATCCCTTGTCGATCTTCGATCCGGAATTTAATGTGCCGTTTTTCGATTTCTCAACTTCATCGGACCAGTTGCTTGTGCGTTTCGCCGCCTCCGAAAGCCGCTTAATATCCTTCTTCAGCTTATCGTTTTCGGCGAGCTCGAAGTTGTCTTGCCGTTTCTTATTCTCCCACCAGTCTGAGAAGTTGCCTCTCTGCACGGTTATATCCGTCCGGTTGATGGACAGGATGTGATCGACGCAATTGTCGAGGAAGGCACGGTCATGGGACACCAAAATATATCCTTCCTTGCTTCGCAAATATTGACTGACCAGCTCCCTCGCTTCCATATCGAGATGATTGGTCGGCTCGTCGATTAACAAAAAATGATTGTCTTTGAGGAACAGCGCCGCCAGCAGCATCTTCGTCTGCTCTCCGTTCGACAGCGTCTCGAAGGATCGATACAGGACATCTTCGCCCACCTGCAGCAGGTTCAACTCGCGCATCAGCTTCCAATGCTCATAATCCGGAGCGATGTCTTCGACAACTTCGATCGCCATCCGACCACGGTCCTTTACCTGAAAGGGGAAGTAATCAAATTCGACGGAAGTGGATATCGTGCCCTCGTACTCCTGTTTGCCGAGCAACAGATTGAGAAAGGTGGTTTTCCCCCTCCCGTTGCGTCCGGTGAAGCCTAACTTCCAATTCGTATCGATCTGGAAGCTGACGTTCTCAAAGATGGGATCGTAGCTGCCTTCGTATGCAAACGTTAATTTCGATACTTGAATTAATGACATTAAGGATTCCCTCCCGTATGGAAAAAAATAAAAAAGCCGCAAGAAAGTTACTCTCTCGCAGCTCATTACCATATAACTCTAATATCCGCACCATAATAAAGGGCGGTCCATTAGAGATATGCCGTTGAGACTGAAGCCGATGAAGTAACTTTCTTGAAGTCACGCGACAAAACAAACGGATGATGTCATCATGCGTTCGCCCATTTGTCTACTCGTAACGATCAAGAAAATCCTACATCCTGCATTCAGCTCCATTCATGAAATTAACAGTAGGTTATCACAATCATGTGCCGATGACAACCCTAATTCTTTGTTAGGCTCGATCAAATATCATTCAAAAAAAAATTTTTGGTCAGAAAATGGCGTCATTATGCGGAAAAAGTCAATTACCATTTTTTACATGTAATTTCTTGCGGATAAGCATGTATATCTTGTTCTATCATGCACACAATAACCTCACATCCCATTAAGGAGTGATTAACAATGAGCAGACAAAGTTCAAACAACCTGGTAGTACCGCAAGCAAAAGCAGCACTGAATCAAATGAAAATGGAAGCGGCATCCTCGCTTGGCGTATCCCTCTCCCAAGATGGATACAACGGCAACCTGACAACTCGTGAAGCTGGTTCCATCGGCGGTTACATCACGAAAAAATTGGTCCAAATCGCCGAGCAACAAATCGGCGGCGGCCAACGTTTCTAGAAGTCGGCGACGAGCAGGATAATCAAGGTGAAACGGCTGTCGCCGCCCTTTGGCGGCGCAGCAACTTTCATCCTGGGAATTATAGGTCCAGTATGGCGTAAACCTATACTTTCTATAATTCAAGAAGGCAGCCGGATTACCGGCTGCCTTTCTTATGCGTGTATAATGCTGCGATCCCGCAGGCCGTTTACGGCTTCCAGCAAGCCGGAGAATACATAATCCGGATCAATGCCGGAAGGAACGTTGTCGCCAATAAATACCGTATGAACGCCTGCGCTGCGTCCCGCCATTATATCGGTGTCACGATCACCGACCATGAAGCTTGCTTTACGGTCAATATCGTACTTTTTGATCAGCTCAAGCAGCATGCCCGGTTTGGGCTTGCGGCAGGAGCAGCCCGCATGCGGCTTATGCGTGCAATAACGAGCTTCCACAATATCGCCGCCTTCTTCACGAATAAGAGTAACCATGTAGCCATTTATGCTTCTGAGAGCCGATTTGGTCATGAAGCCCAACCCGACGCCTCCCTGATTCGATGCCACGAATACGCCGAAGCCCATGTCGTTTAACGCTTTTATCGCCTCCGTTACGCCAGGCAGCAACTGGAATTCGGATTTTCGGTTGATGTTCCCACCTTTATTGATGACTCCGTCGCGATCCAAAATAAAGGCCTTCATGCTTGTGGTGTTCGCTCCTTTTATTCAAGGGGATTAATTAGTAAATGGTTTGCCAGTCCGCCCATAAACAGCTATCGTTTGTCTGTTATAAGTTTCTCCTATAAATATGCCGTCGATTCTTTCCGGCTTATCGTTCAGAAAGGAACGCCCGGTCAGGACGCTCCTCAAAATGACTTATGATTGTCTTTGAATCAAATAATGGAGCAGATGCGCCAAAAAGGCCGAATCACGAGGAAGTTCGTTCAGAGCTTCCGACGCAAGACAAAAATGCTCCCACATGGTCTTCGTTGCACCGTCTTTGCCAAACAACGTCACGAACGTCGAGCTGCTATTGCTCTCGTCCTGTCCAACCGGCTTGCCAAGCATCGCGACGTTACCCTCGGCGTCAAGCAAGTCGTCCTTGATTTGGAACGCAATGCCGGCATGATAAGCGTATTTCTTTAACGCTTGAATTTCCTTCTCATCCGTGCCGGCGAGAATGGCAGGCATAAGAAGCGATGCTTCGAATGCGATACCTGTTTTGTAATAACATAAGATGTTAAGCTCTTCGAGCGTAAGCGCCTGACCGCGCGTGCGCAGATCCATCTCTTGGCCTCGGCACATATCGGCCGCCTTAGAAGAGGAATATTGGATCAATTGCAGGACGGATTTCGGCGAGAAGCCGGTCAACGAAGATTGCTCCTCGATAGCCTTCTGGATCAGGAACAGACCGGTCAGCTCGGCTGTTGCGCTATTGTGCACGAGGTGAAGCGTCGGTTTTCCTCTGCGGGAGGAAGCATTATCTTGCGTCGGCAAGTCGTCGAAGATGAGCGACGCCGTATGCATATATTCGAGCGAACGGATGAGCGGAGCGATCGAGGACGGCGATAAACCGTATTCCTCTACGCACATCACCCATGCGACAATGGGCCGTATTCGCTTTCCGGAGCCTTCGAGACTATAGTTGGCCGCATCGGTTAAGGATTCGCCGAGTATTTCGGATCCTCCCTGCGCTTGTAACGGCAGAAGTGCATTGATCTCTTCGCGTATGCCTTTAACGGTTGCGGAAAATCGTTCTTTCTGTTCGCGATTGGAGCGCAGCGTGGACACCATCTGTTCCCGAAGCAGTTTATCGAAAAAATCGACGCGATCGGCCTTTTGTATAAGACGTTCCAGCATATTGTCGAAAGAGGCATCGCCTACGGCGAATACGCGCATGAACGACTGATAGGTGTCCACTCCGACTTTTTGCTTAAACCGCTTAAGCCCGCCGATCGCCCGCTCTAGAATGACCTTGCGGGCAGTGGGTTGCGACCGATACACCCGATGGATCAAGTGAGCCACTACAGCCCAGTATAATTCAAAAGGATTAAGCAGATCAGGACGTTCGCGATGGTTGCTCCAGTAGTAGGTGTATGGCGTTACAGCGCCTGCCGCCAAATCGTCGTACATATCCGCGAAGTCGTCAGCCAATTGGTTATATAGGCCGTAATAGAATGTTCGCTGATCGAAGGCCTCGTCCTCTTGCGCGCCGATAACCGAACGGACGATCAGCCGTGAGGATGCTGATTTAATAATAATAGGCAGCAGCAATTCTTCGTTCGTGTAATTCGTTACTTTCGGCGATTTATCCCGATCGATGTCCTGGGATTGGAAGAAAACATAAGACTGCTCGTAGAAAATGGGCAGAGACTCCGGGTTCTGATGTTTCCTGATCGTCTCGAACGCTTCGCGGAGCTCGCCATGCACATATTGGATCAGACCGGCGTTGTTCCCCGTCCAATTCTTGACATCCGGCACGGAGCCGTGCAATAGTGTGTGACGAATCATGCGCGCATATTGCGATTTCTCCGCGTCGTCAAGTACACCGGAATCCATTAAATCGTCGATAAACGGATAAGTTAATCCATAGGAATACCCTAATCGAATGCCTTGATCCAGTCGGCGAGAACGTTCGGCGGGCAGTATATGATCGTCCATGTCATCCATGACGTGAAGGACGACGCCGATCATGATTTTGATCAGTTTGCGTACCGCGTGCTCTGCATTCATCTCGGGCGGAATGCGATCGGAAACTCGTCTAAGTTTGTTGATCGCCCAAATGACGGCCAACTCGACACCTTCCCGCTGCGCCCAACGATAGATCCCGGCTAGACTCATATGTTCTGGAATCCCTTTGCTGTCGTTCGATGAATCTGATGAAGGAATCAGATGCTGCTTCAGGAAGGCGACCAACTTTTCAATTCGCCTCTGCGTGCTGGGCGATGCAAGGTCTTTGCCAAGATCGCGCATGTACATATAAGTAACGCTGCGTTCCAGATAGTCGTCAAGCCCTCCTGTCAGCCGCTGCCATCGCAGAAATTTTCCGTAATCCTTGTAATCGGGTTTGCGGCCCGCCAGTGATAAAGCGGATTGCCAAGCAGAAGGTTTGATAAGCTCCTTCTCCCATAGCCGGAAATCCGTCAAAAGCGTATCCCTGTAAGATTTATGTCCAAGCTCTTCTTGCAGCAGCGCCAGGTAATGGGCGGCTTTGCGTTCCGCATTCGTATACCAGCTATCGGCAAGTTCTGTCTTCGTATTTAATTGATTCATCTCGGAAACGCCCCTTAATTGTTGCCCTTAATCATACTCGCGCTTCGGCAAGTAGTTGAGTATACGCGCTACCCTCAGCCGGGTTGCTATTAAATATTGTATAAGTTATTGCGCTATAAAAAAACCGACCTCGGAAGGGGATTTCTTCTTTGGTCGGCGATATGGCTATTTATAGTATTTCCCGTTGCCTTTTGCAAATGCTTCGACGACGACGTCGGCATCCGCTTGTTCGTAGGTAATGGCTGCGCGTGCGTAAATGTCCTCATAATCGTAAGTGACATAGACATAACATTGTTCGACTCCGACTACATCGCCCCAGCGCATCTGCGCAACATGATTCATTAGCTTGGCTTTGGCTTCCTTGGACAACCCGTTAAACAACTCTGCGTCTTCTTCTGTTTCAAGCTCGATAAACATCATCGCTTCCGTGCTGTCCAGATTATAATCATTTACGTAATAGCCGTCGATATAGCTGTAAAAAGAGTTCCGAAGCAGCTGCTTAATTGTGGTATCTTCGGTAACGGGCGGAGGTTCTTCGCCAATATACTCGTCCGCTACCCAGTAACCCGCATTGGATATGGTATTGTCGGCATGTCGGATAAATCCGTATCCGTCCATATTGCCTTCATATACTTCTCCGATATAGCGTATGCCGTCTTCCAAATAGAAAATGCCTACCCCTGTTATGTTGCCGTTCGTCAATTCGCCCCGATAATATTTGGTACTGCCGTCGGAATAAACGGTTCCACTGTCGTGAGCCTCGTTGTGATAAAAATATCCTACATATCCCAATTTTCCGTCGTAGTATTGCTTGCCAATATAACGTCCGTCATTCAGCCACTCCCCGTCATAATCCAGCTTGCCATCGGTATAGAATTTGCCTGAGCCATTGTAGTAACCTCTCTCGAAGGAGCCGATATAATAATTTCTTGGCGCTTCGTAATAAGTTCCGTGGCCGTGCAGCGCGTCCCTTTTAAACTGTCCGTTATAACGCAGCGAGCCATCCGCATTAAACCACTTGCCGATCCCTTCGCGCATGCCGTCGACAAACGATCCCTCATAATACGAGCCTCCGCTATACACCATTTTGCCTTCGCCTTGAGGTCGATTATTTAGGAACGGTCCATCGTAATAAGAGGTGGTATCCTCTACATCGTACATAATGCCATTGCCCTCGACGATCCCGTTGTTGAAGTCGCCTTCGTAGAACAACGTCCCTTTGTATAACAAGCGTCCCTTACCGTTAGGAACCCCATCTTTCTGATCGCCGAAGTATTTCGTGTCGTTCGAATACAAATATTCGAAGTTGTAGGAGGTAACGGTGCTGTTGATGGATACCGTTCTCGTCTCAGCATCCCACTCCACGCTCCTCCCGGTAGCTTCTCCGATAAAGCGCAGCGGAACCATCGTGTTTCCGGACATGAGGATGGGGGCAGAAGGTAGGGTTACGGGCTGTCCGCTTACGAAAGCGCTTTTGCTGTCGATGACCAGCTTCAGTTCCAGCTTTTCCTTGCTTCCCGTTACCGTGCGCGTTGCACCATCCCAGCCTACTTCAAGTCCGAATTGCTCGAACAGCGGACGGAATTGCACCATGGTTGAACCTTTGACGATTACAGGATCGATCCCGAATTCGGCAAGCTCTCCATCGATATAGATTTTGATGGGAGCCAAGCTGCTGCTTTCGGAGTTATCGTCCAGATCTATTTTCGTAACGACGGTGACGCCCTTCTCTTTTAATTGTTCCACGACGTATTGGCCTTCCTCATTGAGAGAGCCGCTGTCAATGTATAGAAATTGAAGCGATTCGATCGACGAAAGCGCAGTAATGTCGAGCTTGTCATGGGTGTTCATGATGAATATTTGCGTCAGATACAAAGCATGCTCCAATCCTTTGAGAGACTGGATTTCCTCCGTGTCATCGAGAGACAACGAATGAATGATCGAAATCTCATCCTCCGTAACGGGCTCCTTCTCCGGCAATCCAAGCTCATAACGAATATCGTCCTGCAAAGCCTTGTCCATCGTTAATTTAGACAAAGCGTGGGTTGTGTCCGAGAAACTCCATGCGAAGCTTCCCGCGGCGATTGCGCATGCAATCGCGAGCTTGCTTAATTTGCCGAATTTACGAAACAATGAAATTCCACCCTCCGACGAAAAATAGGATATTTGAACTACTTTAAGTTAAATACGAGATGTCCGCCGGAATTCCTTCCAAACTTGGACAGTGTTAGTAAATATTTTTGTGAAGAAATGCCTTTGACTTTAAATACGTCTGCTTTTATATAAAACGTGAAAAAACCACCCTCGCGGGCGGTTTAGAAGTTGATATTTCTATAGGGAATCTTGTTTCCCCACACCTTTACTTAATTCCATTAACCATTATCGACATTAACCGAGGACTTTCTCCAAGCCTCGACGCCGAGCGCCAAGGATCCGCATAATGCCGCATTATCGCCAAGTCCAGGAGAAACGATATAATTTTTAATGTCATTAACTATAGCGTTAACTTGAACATAACCGTTCAAATTCCGTTGCACTTCTTGCCGTATGAGAGGCAGCAGCTGCTTCTGATGCATGACGCCTCCCCCAAGGATGACCCGTTTCGGAGAAAGCAGCAATATCGTCGATGTGACGGCTTGTCCGATATAGTAGGCTTCCATCTCCCATGCCGGATGGTCCGGTGCAAGCTCGCTGCCCTTCACTCCCCACCGCTTCTCGAGCGACGGTCCTGCCGCCAGGCCCTCCAAGCAATCTCCATGGTAGGGGCAAGCACCTTCGTAACGATCGTCCGGATGACGTCTAGGCAGAATATGTCCGCCTTCCGGATGAGCCAATCCGTGCACAAGCCGTCCCTCCGAGTAAACGCCGACGCCGATGCCGGTACCGATCGTGAAGTAGACGCAGCTATCCAGTCCTGCCGCGGCTCCCCATACCGCTTCGCCATATGCGGCAGCGTTAACATCCGTGTCCCAGCCCATCGGCACATCGAAGCATTCTTTTAAAGTAGCAAGGAACGGAAAGTCGGACCACCCCCGCTTCGGTGTCGTCGTTACATATCCATACGTCTTGCTTGCGGGGTCAATATCGATTGGGCCGAATGTCCCAATGCCAATGGCTTCAACGTCTTTGTTGCGGAAGTAGTCGATAATGGCCGCCATGACTTTCTCCGGCTCCTCCGTGGGGAAGCTGATCCGGTCTTCGATTACGCCTTGTTCATTGCCGATGCCGCACACGAATTTCGTGCCGCCCCCTTCAATGGCTCCGATTCTCATCGTTGTTCATCCTCCTGTTTGTTCATTACAACAAAATGACTGTCCGAGCGGACAGCCAGGTCACTTCTTCCATCTAGCCATAAAAATGGCTAATTGTCTATCCTCATTGCCTAATCTTCTACCGCGAACCGGTACCCGATTCCGGGCTCCGTCAAAATGTACTGTGGTCTCGTCGTGTCGGTCTCCAGCTTCTTGCGCAGATGGCCCACGTATATGCGTAGGTAATGCTGTTCCGTCTCTCCATAGTGACGGCCCCATACTTGCTGCAGCAACTGTCGCTGAGTCATCACTTTTCCCCCGTTGGAAGCAAGCGCTTTGAGCAGATCGTATTCGGTCGGCGTCAATTTGACCCGTTCCCCTCCAAGCTCCACGTTTCGCATAGCGAGATCGATCGTTAAGGCTCCGAAACGAAGGACGGGTTCGCTGACGGAACCCGCGACATGCCTAAGCGCTACGCGTATGCGAGCGACGAGTTCTCCCATGCCGAACGGCTTCGTCACGTAATCGTCCGCGCCTTCGTCGAGAGCGGCGATCTTGTCCTCTTCCCTGTCTCTCGCGGTCAGGACGATGATGGGAGTCTGCGACCATTCGCGGATCCGCCTTAGTACGTCCATGCCGCCCATATCGGGCAAGCCCAAGTCGAGGACGATCAAATCCGGATGCGACATCGACGCTTGCAGAATGCCTTCTTCGCCGCTGCCGGCTTCGGCCACATCATAGTGATGTGCATGAAGCGTTACTTTGAGCAGCTTGCGAATTTGCGGTTCGTCGTCTATGATCAATATTTTGGCTCCTTTATCGGGTGCGCTCATGTGCGTCCATGCTCCTCTCCAACATATGTTCCAGTGAATTTTCCTGGTTTTGCAGCGGGAGACGAATCGTGATGACCGTACCGCGCCCTCCGTTAGGTGCCGCCGATATACGGCCGCCGTGCAGCTCGACAATTCCCTTGCATATGGCAAGTCCTAAGCCCGTTCCCGGCAAATGACTCGTTTTATCGGCCCGATAGAATTTGTCGAAGACGCGCTCTATCGCAGCCGGTTCAATACCCATGCCTTGGTCGGCCACGGCAATCGACACCTCGGCACCGACGGTGAGTACTTCAATGACAATTTCACTTCCGTCCGGGGAGTACTTGATCGCGTTGCTGACCACGTTCGTCAGCACTTGCTCCAGGAGCACTTCGTCTCCGGGGATGGGGGGAACGGTTTCCGCAATGATCACCTTCAGCTTCCTGTTATGTTGGAAGTCCCTGACCTGGGACAGCACGACGCTAATCATGTCCTCCGCGTCGCACCATTGCTTGCGAAGCCGCAGCATGCCGCTCTCCAGTTGGACCATTCCCAGCAGGTTGGAGACGAGCCGGTTCATGCGAAGCGCGCCATCCCGGATCGTGCCTAGCAGTTCCATTCGGTCCTGCGAAGTAAACAAGGCATCATTGTCCATTAAAGCGCCCGCTGAACCGATCATGCTTGCCAGAGGCGTTCTCAGCTCATGGGAGACTGAGTCCAGTATCGCGGTACGCAGCTGTTCCGATTCTGCCGTCAATTGCGCCAGCTTCGCCTCCTCGCTCAACTTGACTCTGGCCATGGCAATGGCCGCAAGCCCCCCGAGCGCCTCCAGGAAAGAGACCGAGTCCGATGACAGCACGACATCATCCAGCTTAACGCCAAGTACGCCATGAACGCGATCCTCGGTGCGCAAAGGCAAATACAACCCCTTCGAAGCATTCAGCGTCGAAGTTCCTTTTCCCGCTCTGTTACCGTTTCTATATACCCAATCCGCAATCGTTAGCTCTGCATCGCCACTCCCCCAATCGTCTGGTTGTTTGGTAGATGCCGAAACCGCCAGAACATCCAGGTCGTCCGGCAAATAAATGACGGCTGGCGCCCCTACGCTGATGGATACTTGATCCGATACGTTATGCAGAAGCGATTGAATGTCTGTAAACGCGCTCATTTCTCTGCTAATCGCGTATAACGAGGCGGTGTAACCTTCCTTCCGCTCGGATTCCTTCAACTGAGCTTTAAGCCGTGAAGCGAGACTAGCCGTTAAAACCGCTACGACGTAGAAAACGACAAACGTCGATAAGTTGCGTAGATCCGAAACGGCGAAGCTGAAAAAAGGCGGGACAAAAAAGTAATTAAACGAAACCAGCCCTAGCGTTGCAGCATAAAGAGAAGGACCTCTCCCGCCGTACACTGCCCCCATCAACACAGGCAGCAAATATAGCAGAGCGATGTTTACAAGTTCAACCGTCGGCCACCACTTCGAAAACACGAACGTCAAAATCACGTTCGCAACGGTTACCCATAGGTATACCTGCTGCCTCATGACCTTCATCCCTCACACGTTAACTTTATAAGAGGTTGTTCAAAAAGTCCGCTTCCCATTACGAAGTATTTCTTGGAGCTTACTCGACGTCGAATATTGAATTCAGCCGAACCTTCCGGTGCTCACGTAGCCTCCACTACGCTCCGCTCCTCAGGTCCTAGCTTCATCCAATCTTCTCGGTACTGAGAACCGAACTTTTTGAACTTGCACTATAAACACCATCATACACAGGAGAACGAAGGCATGGCAACTCGGCGGCGGAAGATGTTTTCCGCTAACTGAAGTACTTCGATTGAAGTTTTTATCTCGTTTTCGCCTCCCGTGCATAGTCGGCTACGACAAGCACATCCATATGTCTCCCGCGGCCCAGTAAGGTCTTTACGACGGAGCCCCGTTGCAAAAATGGCATCCAGCGTCTGGACGGCTGTCCTACGATCATCTGCGTCGTTTCATATGCTGAAGCCATATCTAACAGGATGCGGGGAATATCGCATTTCGACTCGGTTACAGCGTATTCGAAACGCCCTCCAAGCCTCGCTGTAAACGCACAAATTTCGTCGACACGTTTCTGCTCTTCCTCCGTAAGCCGAGAATTGGCGTGGATATAGACGACATGCCATACCGCCTTCAGCCGATGCGCGATGCGGAAGCCCCGCCTAACGAGCCGTTCCGCGCCCGAACCGAGCGTAACCGCTACGAAGATTCTCTCCCGCCTTCGCCATGGTCCCCGCAAATATTCCTTCCGATCCCACGCTTCCAGCCGTTCGTCGACATCGTCCGCGATTTCCCTTAAAGCAAGCTCGCGAAGCGCGATCAGATTGCCTTTCGAGAAAAACCGGCCTAACGCCTGTTCGATCTTGTCCGGCGCGTAGATCCGGCCTTCGCGCATCCGTTGCCGCAGCCGGTCGGGCGAGACGTCGATCAATTCGACTTCGTCGGCAATGCCCAGCATCCAATCCGGCACGGTCTCTCTCACCCGAATGCCGGTTATTTGCTCTACGGCATCATTTAAACTCTCCAAGTGCTGGACATTCATAGTGGAGATGACGTTAATGCCAGCGTCCAGCAGCTCCAATACATCCTCGTACCGTTTTTTGTTTTTGCTTCCCGGCACATTCGTATGAGCCAGCTCATCGACCAGCACCACCTCCGGATTTCCCTCCAAAATAGCCGGAACGTCCATTTCCCTGAGCTGCGTCCCCCTGTAATCGATGACGGCTTGCGGCACCACGGGAAGCTCGCCTATTTGAGAGACGGTCTCTTGCCGTCCATGCGTTTCCAGCAGTCCAATTACAATTTGAACTCCTTTGCGTAAAAGAACATTGCCTTCTCTCAGCATCGTATAGGTTTTGCCAACGCCGGGGGCGGCGCCAATATATACTTTGAACGACCCTCGACTTATCCGATCGATTCGTCGATCCCTCTCTTGTTCGTTCAATCGTTTATAAGACTCGGAGCGTTCCGCTACCCGGTTAGACTTTGCCGGCATAATACGTTCGCCTTCTTGATCCGACCTGTCTGCCACAAAAAAGACATCCGTACTACAGATCTTATCCAGCAATCCGTTCACGATAGAACCTTGCCGCCATTCCTTCCACGGATCGTGTTTGGAATGTCCCATGACGATTCGCGTTACGCCATTGTTTATCGCGTATTGGACAAGCGCGCCGGGGATGCGGCGCCTGCCGGGGTACGGCAGCTCTGTAAAGGTGGCGCCGATCTTCGAAGTTAATTTCTTTATGGAGTCCTTGAACATGGTCTCTTCCTTGTTTAGCGCAGAGCTGCTTTTTGCAAACGAAACGACATGCAGATCTCCATTCAATCGCTTGGCGATCTGCTGGCCGCGGCGGACATAAATAGACCCGTTCCAGTGATATTGAGCGGATACGAGAATCCTCTCGCTGGCTCCCGATGGACCGGTCAGTCCCAACTCTCCCCGGTGCTTCTCCAAGGATTCGTTGACCTCTTCGGCCATCTGCCGCAGCGCAAGCTCCCGCAACACGCCGAGATTGCCTCTTGCCAGCATGGATGCTGATCGGACGCCGGTCAGATTGCCTTCTTCGATCCGTTTCAGCATCGTCTCCGGCGTGACGTCGATCAGTCTCACTTCATCGGCGGATTCCAGCGTCTCGTCCGGCACCGTCGCCTCCCCTTGTATTCCCGTCAACTTGTGCGCTACATGCGATACGCCTTCCAACTCGTAGACGTTTACGGTCGTCATTACGCTGATCCCTCTGCCAAGCAATTCGCGTATGTCCTCCAACCGGGTTGGATTAGAGGCTTCTTTGCGATTCCGATGCGCCAGTCCATCGACCAGTACGATTTCGGGATTGCGGGCAATCAATGCCTCCATATTTAAATCCTTCTGCGGGACATCGACTTTCTGCCAATGAATGCTTGGCACCCGTTCCAGCGTCCCCAACTGCTCCATCGTTTCGGGCCACCCCATGGTCGAGACCGCGCAGATCACGACGTCCGTGCCTTGCTGCTTCAGGCGTTGCCCTTCCCGCAGCATGTGATAGGTTTTGCCCGAGCCGCTTACCGCGCCGATAAAGATCGTCAATCTGCCTCTGCGCAGCTTGGCAATAGTAGACAATATTTCTTCAGGCGTCTTGCGTCTGTAAGAATTCATGAACGGGAGATCATCTCTTGAAGCGCCATGTTGAGCTTTAATACATTGACCCTCGGCTCGCCGAATAAGCCGAGATCGCGATCTTCCGTATGCGCTTTGACAAGCGAACGAAGCTGCTCTTCCGTCAGATTCGTCAGGCTACTTATTCGCGGAACCTGCACGTAGGCTGACTCAGGCGTGATATGAGGGTCAAGCCCGGAACCCGAATTGCTAATTAGCGCGATCGGGAGTTGTTGGATCGGGACTTCGGGATTGTTCTGCTTCCATTCGTCAATAGACGCCAGAGTTCGCTCCAGCAAATCAGGGTTCGAAGGGGCGTAGTTGTTCGAGCCCGACGCATCCGCCTTATAGCCGATACTGGATACGCGGCCATGAAAGTAAGCGGGGTTTGTAAAACTCTGTCCGATCAGCTCAGACCCGACGACATCCCCGTTCCCGTTTTTCAGCAAGCTTCCGCCCGCCTGATTCGGCATGAGCAGCCCGGCAAGACCCGTGCATAGCAGCGGGTACAGCAATCCGCACAAGACAATAAACGTGACGCCCGCTCGGATCGCGATAAGCAAGGACGTTTTCCCCGAACGAATTGGATCCGTATGATTTGTCATTAGTCGCGTCTCCTTCCTTTTTGAACTACCTCTTACACCCAAAGTTGTACGATCATATCGATTGCCTTGATGCCTATAAACGGCACGATGACGCCTCCGAGCCCATAGAGAAACATATTGCGGCCAAGCAGCCTCGAAGCGCTCAACGGTTGATAACGGACGCCGCGCATGGCGAGCGGGATTAACAGAGGAATAATAAGGGCATTAAATAACAGCGCCGACAAGATCGCGGATGCGGGAGATCCCAGATTCATGACGTTAAGCACGCCCATCTCGGGAATCGCAAGCATGAACATCGCCGGGATAATTGCAAAATATTTGGCAATGTCGTTCGCGATGCTAAACGTCGTCAATGCTCCGCGCGTCATGAGCAGCCCCTTGCCGATCGCCACCACCTCAATGAGCTTGGAAGGATCGGAATCCAGATCCACCATGTTGGCCGCTTCCTTGGCGGCGGCAGTCCCACTGTTCATTGCCAGTCCGACGTCGGCTTGCGCAAGCGCCGGCGCGTCGTTCGTGCCGTCTCCGGTCATCGCGACGAGCTTGCCCTGCTCCTGTTCTCTGCGAATAACGGCGATTTTGTCCTCGGGCGTGCTTTCCGCGATAAAATCGTCCACTCCCGCTTCCAATGCGATCGTGGCCGCCGTCAGCGGATTGTCGCCTGTGCACATGATCGTCTTGATGCCCATCTGCCGCAGCTGCTCGAACCTCTCGCGCATACCCGGCTTAACCGTATCCTTTAAATAAATGAGTCCGTACACGCGACCGTCGACGGCTACCGCCAGAGGCGTTCCCCCTTTGGACGCAATAGCATTCCCTTTCTCTTCCAGATCCTTAGGAATGTTGCCGCCCAAAGCCGTTACCCATTTCTTTACGGAATCAACAGCGCCTTTGCGAACCTTGCGGCCGTCCGCCAAGTTCATGCCGCTCATCCGGGTCTCCGCTTGAAAAGGAATGAACGCGGCGCCTTCACCAAGCTCGGCCGAATATTGCCCTCCTGTGTTTCTCATGTATTCAAGCACGGAACGTCCCTCCGGCGTCTCGTCCAGCAGCGAGCTGATCGCTGCCCAACCGGCCAGTTCGCTCTCCGTTGCATCTCCCACGGGAATAAGGGCGCTTGCCATCCGATTCCCGTACGTAATGGTTCCCGTTTTGTCCAGAATCATCGTATTAATGTCGCCGGCAGCTTCCACGGCCTTGCCGGATGTCGCAATCACATTAAATTGCGTCACGCGGTCCATGCCGGCGATGCCGATTGCCGAAAGCAACCCGCCGATCGTCGTCGGGATCAAGCATACAAGCAGCGCGATTAGGACCGGCACTTCCAGGTCGACTCCCGCATAACTGGCGATTGGCGGAAGCGTAACGATCACGATAAAAAAGATTAGCGTCAGGCTTGTCAACAGCGTGTTCAACGCCAGCTCGTTCGGCGTTTTTTGGCGTTTCGCTCCTTCGACCAACGAAATCATACGATCGATAAACGATTCCCCGGGGTCGCTCGTAATCCGCACCATGATCCGGTCGCTCACGACGCGCGTTCCTCCCGTCACCGAGCTGAAGTCGCCTCCGGCTTCCTTAATGACGGGAGCCGATTCGCCCGTAATCGCGGATTCATCGACGGAGGCCAGCCCCTCGACGATTTCTCCGTCGCCCGGGATCCATTCTCCCGAAGCGACCACGACCACATCCCCTTTGCGCAGTTCCGTGGAAGGAACGACCTTTATCCCGCTTCCGACGATTTTGTTTGCCATCATCTCTCCCTTCGACTTCTTGAGCGTATCGGCTTGCGCCTTGCCCCGCCCTTCGGCGAGCGCTTCGGCGAAGTTCGCGAACAGCAGGGTAAACAGAAGGATCAGGAAGACGGTTAGATTAAATCCGAATTGTCCCCTTGCTTCGAAGTAGTCGGGAAAGATCGTCATCATCAGGACGACAAATGTTCCGGCCTCCACGACAAACATGACGGGATTCTTGATCATGGACATGGGATTTAATTTCTTGAAGCTGTCGATCGCGGCGTTCTTCACGATTGCAGGCGTCAACAGCGCTTTGCGTTGCTCATTCATTCTTTTCGTCACCTCATTTTTCGCATTAACGAAGCGTCAGCTGTTCCGCGATCGGTCCCAGAACGACCGCTGGCAGGAACGTGAGCGCTCCGATGATAATAACCGTGCCAATCAGTATGGCTGCGAACAGCCCGTTATCCGTACGGAACGTCCCGATCGTCTCGGGTACCCATTGCTTGGCGGCCAAAGAACCGGCTACGGCAAGCATCGCGATCATGGTGACATACCTTCCCAGCAGCATGACGATCCCGGTAGAGATGTTCCAGAACGGCGTATTGTCGGCGAGGCCCTCGAAGCCGGACCCGTTATTGGCGGCGGATGAAGCGAACTCGTACAGAACCTGCGTTATGCCGTGGAAGCCCGGATTCGTGATCGACCCTTGACCAAGCTGGGTCAGAAACGAGAGGGCCGTCGGTCCCAATATAATGAGCGGATGCACGAGTATGACGATTGCGATCAGCTTCATCTCCTTGGGCTCGATCTTTCTTCCGAGAAATTCCGGCGTTCGCCCCACCATTAACCCTGCCAAAAACACGCCGAGAATGGCGTACATCAGCATGTTCACGATGCCGACGCCCTTGCCCCCGAACACGACGTTCAACATCATCTCGGCCAGCGGCACAAGTCCGCCGATCGGAGTCAGCGTGTCATGCATATTGTTGACCGTACCTGTCGTAGCGGCAGTCGTAACGGCCGTGAACAAGGCGGATTGCGGAATGCCGAATCGCACTTCCTTGCCCTCCATGCTGCCTTGCGAGGCGTCGATGCCTAACTCGTTGATGACCGGGTTGCCTCGCGTCTCCGCTATATATACAGTTGTAAGGAATAGGAGGAACAGCGTCATCATGGCGCTGAACACGACCCAGCCCTGCTTGCGATTCCCGGCGAACAGTCCGTATGCATACGGCAGTGCAGCCGGCAATAGCCACATGGATAAAATTTGGATGACATTCGTGAGCGGACTTGGATTCTCAAACGGATGGGACGAGTTGGCTCCGAAAAAACCTCCGCCGTTTGTTCCGATATGCTTGATAGCTTCCAATGCAGCGACGGGTCCAATTGCGATGGATTGTGTCTCTCCTTCCAGCGTGGTAACGTTGATGGTCGATTGAAGCGTCTGCGGGACCTGCAGCGCAACAAGAACAAGCGTTACGAGAACAGCGGCGGGAATGAAGATACGGGTATGGGCCTTGACGAAATCCTGGAAGAAGTTCCCGATTGTCGTTCCCCTGCTCGTTAACCCGCGAATGAATGCGATCGCCACGGAGAAGCCCGTTGCCGCCGACGTAAACATCATCATCATAATGACGGCCATCTGGGAAAAATAACTGAGTCCCGTCTCGCCGCTGTAATGCTGCAGATTCGTATTCGTGACGAAGCTGATGATGGTATTGAACGCGAGCGTTTCCTCCATGCCGTCGATTCCGCTCGGATTGACCGGCAGCAGATTCTGCGTTCTAAGAACGATGTAACCTATGCCTACTAATACAACGTTTGTAAGCAAGACGCTTAAGGCATAGGCCTTCCATGTCATGCCTGCAAACGATTTTAAGCCAATAAGTTTGAACAACAAGTTTTCGAACGGTCCGAAAACGGCATCGCTCCGGTTCCGCTTATTCGAGAACACGTGATAAACGTAAGTGCCTATCGGCTTGACCAGCAGAATAAGCACGATCAAGACGATGGCGATTTGTACTATGCCCATGAGGCAGCCTCCTTCGGGTACGATTTGGGTCGGTCAGAATTTCTCCGGATGGATCAGCGCGTATACCAAATAAACAAAAACGAGCAGGGCACAGATCAGCAGCAAGGTCACCGGGAATCCTCTCCTTTATCTTCAATGACATGCCCGCACCATGCCGCGAATCCGTAAAATAAGACAAACGCGGCAGCCAGCGTCGCAGCCATATACACATCCATCATTTAGTGTCATCCTCTCCCGTTGATTCATGATCCGTCATCTCGTCCGTTATTAAGAAGTTGGAATCCTGGCCGCTTGCATAAATAACGTAGTTGGCGCCTAGACCTCGGTACATCAGCTTGGGCCTCACCTGTTCCGTAATGACATAGATGGGATTGTTGCTCCACTTCCTGCAGATCAAGAGATAGCGGCAGATTTGATTCAAGCTTCGTTCGAACAAATACACTCGGCCTATGCCGATATCGGGGGCCGCCGGCCAGACTCCTTCGTCCGACGTGTCCACCGCTATAATAGTTTCAACGCCTAATCCCAGCAGCCGTTCGTATTCCTGCTCATTGTTGACGATCGCTGCAAAAGGGATATGCCTATGGAGAAGAGCTCTAACGAACTGTTCTCCCCTCAGGTTAGGAGCCGATACTAATATGACATTTTCGTGTTTGTTCATGTTCGTTTTCTCCTCTGTTTGCTTCAGGCCCAAAAGCTGAAGCTGCGGCATTTCATGAAGTCCGGATTCACACTTTCATCTTAGAACGGGTTCGGGTAAAAAGGGGGTAAAGAAATAACGCCGTGATATAAAAAAAATATAAAAATCGCGAATCCGCCTTGGTACGCAAAAAGGTCCTTGAGCAACATGCATGCTCAAGGACCTTATGATGTTTTTAGCTGCTAATCGCTTAAGCTTGACGAGGCTTTCGCGTATACATGTTTTGATCCTGGAGTCGGATGAGTACCTTCCCGAATCGTCCGCCCTCCTGGTATTCCACCTGTCCATCCGGATAGGTCTGCTGCATATATTCCGTAATGATGGATAGGCTGTTTTCGTCTGCCGGCAGACCGTGAATTTTCAGCCAGTTTATTACCTCCTTATTGGCAATCTCAAGGTCGCTTTTTGTCGTTTTGACTTCACGGGAAAGGATGGATTCGAACGAATATCCCTTCAGATAAAGCAGGTGCAGCAAATAGGCAAACTCCATGATCTCATCACGAATCGGCTCCTGTGTAACTAGTGTTCGCACTTCATCCAGAAGGCTATGCTCCCTTCGTCCAGCCGGCATGCTGATATAACAGTATCCACGTGCGCAGCTCAGCACCCTCTCCGCGCCATCCCAGTCCGTTATGACTGGACACATGGAGACGAACACGAGATCGAATTTATTTAGCCAGCCTTTGCCCTCCAGGTCGATATCTTCGAAAGGTTCGGCGATCACTTCGACGCTTCCTTCGGGCAAGTCCTGAATATTCTTTTGCAGCAGCTCTCTCAGAGGACCGTTTGGCTCGACGGCCGTGACGCGGGCTCCCCGCTCCGCGAACGCAACAGAGAATCCGCCGGACGCGGCACCAATATCCAGCACAGTCATGCCGTTAAAGTCCACATTCTGGCCTTCAATCCAGCTCAGGATACGATTGGTACGTTTTTTCCCCCCTTCGCTAAACACTTCCTTATTGAATGCGACCGCTCTTTTATCAAATACGCGTGTCGGGTCCATGCCTGCGTTCAACATTTTGTTAATGGCGGTATTACGGTCTTCCTTCCAGGCTTTCTCCCATACGGATGCGTCAAAAAAGGTATTCATCATTATTCCTCCATTTTTTTATTGAGATTTTGTAGAGTTATTATGTCTATGATCGGAGCCGAGAAAAAAACGTCCGTTAAGGCACGTTTTTTATCGACTGGGCCAAATCGTATATGGTCTGTTCGCGCAAGCGACGCTCCATTTGATCTTCCGCAGCCAGCACCACCTTCTGAATGACGCATTCCGGGCCATGGTCCAAGCTGCATTCGAACAACGAAGTCGTCCCTTCGATGGCATGGATGATATCGAGGAACGATATTTTCTCCCAATTTCGTTTGAGCCGGTATCCCCCGCTCGCTCCGGACGCGGATTCGATCATGCCGGCTTTGACGAGCTTCGTCAATATTTTGGACAAATAGGTTGGCGAGACATTCTGCTTCTCCGCAAGCTGCTGGACGCCTATGGGCTTCTCCGGCGTGGCTACGGCGAGAAAAAGCATGCTGTGAAGCGCATAATTCGTCGCTTTGGAGTATTTCAACGTTATCCTCCTTCCGATTATATTGCAGATATAATGAATCTATAATAACTTCATTTAATGGATTCGTCAATTCCGCTTTCGAATTGAAGCAAATTTTCTTCAGAGCTCTATTGAACACTAGGCCACTAAGTTATATAAAAATCCCGGCACCGTCCCTCCCACTTGGGACAGACATTGTGCCGGGATTTTCAAATTAATGGAGTTTAGGTCCTCTCTATATTTGATCTATTATTCATCTTCCTCCAAATAACGAACCAGTCTTAGAATAACGGTAACTGCTTCCGCTCTCGTCACCTGATCCAAAGGCGCGAATAGGTTGCCCGTGCGGCCGTTCATAATGCCCAATTCCTTAAGCAATCGAGCTGCGGGTCTCGCCCATGCCGGAATAGTCGCTTCGTCGGCGTAGCCGGAAGCCGAATCCGCATTAGGCGCGTCGGGGCCAAGCGCTCTCGCAAGGATTACGGCGAGCTGCGACCGCGTTAATTCGTTTTTCGGACGGAACGTTCCATCCTCGTAGCCGGACATTAATCCCATCTCATCCGCTAGTGCAATAGCTCGCGTTGCCCACGATGATATATCAGCACCATCCATGAATGGTGGAGCAGCCGAAGCTTCTTCGTTCGGTCTGAGCGCATTCATGATCATCACGATAAATTGTTCTCTTGTGACGGACTGATTCGGACGGAAAGTACCGTCCCCGAATCCTTGCGCGATGCCGTGCTCGATTGCTTCATTAATCTGCTTGTTTGCCCAATGCCCCCCAATGTCATTCACCCCCGGCTTAGCGCTCGGCTTCGGCGTAGGAGCCTGAGTTGCAGAAGGTTTAGGCGTGTTAGTAGGTTTCGGAGTAGCCGAAGGTTTCGGCGTGCTGGCTGGCGGCGGCGTTGATCCTGTCGACTCCGATGGCGACGGCTCCGGCGTCGCTGCAGGCTCTTCCTCCGTCTCGACATGAATCATGACGTACCCATTGTTCGATGTAAACGGAGTCGTTTTGCCGTTCCAACGAACCTGCTCAGCGCCAGGCGCATAGACGACAAACGTCCCGCGATCAAACTCAACTCCATTGTTTAATGTGACATTAAGAGTCGCACTGTCCATATAAGCAAGCGGACTCACATCCGATGTGTCCAGTTCGGCGCCCTCAAGGAATACATATTGAAGCTGTCCCGGCTCAAGCTCTCCGAACTCGTATTGGAACAGATTCGTGCGTCCATCCGTCAGCTTCACTTCAATCTGTTCGATGGGCTTCGAGTTCAGCCGACGAACTGACTGGATCTTGCTCTCTCCGCTAAATGGTTCCAGAACCGATACATAACGGGCCTCCGTCCCGTTCACGCGATTGACGACCGTTGGCGTATAAGCATCCGTATCATTGCCTGGACCCGGCGATTCGCCCACAATCATCGTAGTCGGCTGATGCGCAGAGCTCGTCAAGCTGAACAGCTTCAAGCCGTTGCCTGCCGGAGTGCGCCATGTCCCTTCCCAGATGCCGTCTGCCTGCGCCGATTGTCCGTTGCGGAAAAAGGAATAAGCATCCTCCGTGCCAAGCGTTTCAGTCATCGGTTCCATCTCGCCGTCCGTCTCGAAGCTTCCGATTCCCCGCATGATCCAGTCGAATTGGCGTTCGCTTGCCGATGCCACGTCGAACAAGTCAATCATATAGTCCGGGGTGACAGCAACCGTACGTTCGTATTGGCTCATATTGTCATACGCTTTGCTCGATGTATTCGTCATGATACCGAAGCTCTCCGAAGGGAGATACAGCTTGGTCGGTTCGAAGCTTTCGACATTATTGACAGTTGGAATATTTTGCGTCTTCCCGTCAACGGCTACGGTATTATGGGAGAAGGTCATTTTGTAATAAGAAGTGTACATGGAATTACTGTAAGGCGGGATGCCGAGATCGGGCGCCAGACGCTCGCCTTTGCCGAAAATATCGAGATGCAGCTTGTCCGGATGTCCATGATATCCGCCGTGCAGACCGTAGTCGACCAAAGCGAACAACTGGTCGTTGCCCTCGCCTACGCGAATGACGGAATGGCCCAAACCTTCGAAATTCAAGCTTTCGGAAGGCAAGCTTCCCCCTGACGCGATATCCGTCTTGCCGTAAAACACCGCCTGCTCGCCGACGATTCCGCTGGAGGAATTGTTCGGAACAACATAACCGCCGGGCGGTCTCTCCTTGTCGATATACAGCGTATTCAGCAAAGCCGCATAAGAAGAATCATTGTATTCGGCATACACAGCTTCGTAATCCATCGGCACGACTCGGCCGGGAGCGCCCAGATTTGTCGGATATTTGCCGGAATCGTTGCTGTTGATGATGCCAAGGTCGGGATAGGCATACTGAAGCGTAACGTCGAACGTCTTCTTGAAGTTCGCGTTGCCGAACAGATCGTAGCCCATCTCCTTAAGGGATTGCGCATGAAGCAATAAAGCCATCTGGGCGTAAAAGTGATAGCCGATGGCTCCTTCGTACCAGAAACCGTCGGACAATACGCTGTTCGTCATTTGATAATCGAAGCCGCTTCGCCCCAGGACGGAGAAGTCCATAAGCGTCTTGTCCTCCAGCACGGCGCCGATGGCTCCAATCGCGGCGTTATGCCAGGTTTGCCAGTTGGACTTGCCGACATCGTAACCTTGCAACGTCTTCGCCGATGCCGCGAACAAGTTTTGTTCGATGCCATATGACTCTGCAACGTCAAGCACTCCGCTTGGCTTGATGAGATCATAAGCTTGCACGAGCTGGATCATCTGAACCGCTTCGTCCAGCGTCTGGAAAAACAGCTTGCCGTATTGCGGCTGCACGGGATAACTTGGATACAGCTCGGAATAACGGACCAGAATTTCCTTCGCTTTGTCGGCATATTTCTCTTCGCCTGTCAACGCATACACAATGGCGAGATTTCGCGCCGCTTCCGTATTCAGCGTGTGAGTCGTAAATCGCCAGCCTGCATCAACCTGATCGCCCGTTACGTATTCATTGGTGGCGGGACATAGATGTCTGTTAGGCGAATCGTAGTTGTACGTCAAAGTCGTGTCGCCGCAGACGAACCAGGTGGTCTGCCCTGCCGGCTGAGTCGGATAATAGATTTCCTTCTCCAGCCAAACATCCGCTTTCGCCTTAACGGCTTCAAGATAGTCGGCTGCCCAGTCGTAATGCTCGATCTTCTCTCTGGATTCCTCCAGTTGCTCCTTCGTAGTCATGATGTACGGATGCTGCTTCGTCGCGATTCGTTCCGAGCCTACGGAGACATTGAGCTCAAGCTTCAACGCTTTGCCGCCTGCGGAAGGCTGAACGGAAATAATCGCCTTCCTGGTTTCGCCAGGATCAGCGTCCGCCGGTACTTGTACTTCGAATTCGATGTCAATTGCGCGTCCTACCTCGACAACTTCCGTTACGCTGTCGTACGTGACCAGATATTCCGTACCGAAGCCGGACTCTGTCGTCAAGTTATAGGCCGTGCTCGCCTCTCCTATGTTTTTAAGGGAAAGGCTGTAATGCAGAGCGCTGCCCGGGAGCGCGCTTTGGCTGATTTGTTTGATGGAGGGCTCGACCACGTTTTTGGCTAAGGCAAGATTGTCAAAATAAAGCTTGTCCGTCGGATCCGGCGCGGGATCGGAACCGTACCATTGCGGGTGGACGATCAGCTTGCTGATCTTGCTCATCTCCGCGGTTCCCGTTGAGTTCAAAAACTTGTTGAACGGCAGCTCGATTTTTTTCCAGCCTTTCCAATCGACAAAAAAGGATGTCATAAAATATTCGTTGCTCGGCGTTGCGGGATCGTTGGCATATAGCAGGAAATAAACTTTTTTGTTGGAAGCCTTCTCCGAATACAGCCAGAACTCGATTTGATCGTAATTCTGCCACTGGATTTGGTTAAGCTCGGTAATATGCCCTGCGTTTGTCCCATCATGCCCGACAATGTCGATCGGAGTCGCGGGATTCGCCCAATATCCGGAGTATTGACCGGCAGCCGGCGAAGCGGCGTTGGTCGTATTCGTCCAACGGATAGAGCCCGTCGTAAAGTTTTCATTGGTGCCGAGCGGCGTGCTGCCCGCACTGGACAGATCAATCGTGTAGGCATATGCCATCAGCTCGCTTGAGTAGCTTCCGATCATCGCCTTTGTCACAAGCACGGCGTTCTCGTCGACCACGATCGGGCCGTTGTACAACCGGTAAGCGGAATCCTCCTCGCCTTCGTATTTATAATAAATTTGCGCATCTTCCGATTCGGACGTCAATGTAACGTTCTGTACTTGCGGGAAGGTTCCCGCTTCGGGAGCTGCCTTGACCTCGCCGACGAAGTTCGGATCGATATCAACCGTGTAGGTATAGGTCGTTTCGGCGCTGCTCACGCCGTTCATGACGGACTTGACGACCAACTCCGTTGTTTGAGTCAGTTCCAGAGCGCCGGAATACAGTTGGAAGTCGTTGTCTACTCCTGAACGTTTGTAGTAAATGCGGTTCGCGCCAGGCGGCGTGGACGCGCTGACGAGATTCACTTTCACTTTGTTCATATAGGTGCCGCTAGGCTTGTCCGCCACGGCTGGGAACAATTCGCCGCTTCCGGTCAGTCGGAAGTCATCCAGATATACCGCCAATTCGGGGTCATTGGTCGTGCTGCCGAGCGCAATGGGATTAAATCGCAGATAATCAAGAGGACCAAACGGTTTTGGGGCCCCCGTAATCTGCATTTTTATCGTGGCCAGCGGAATTTCGATTTTTTTCCACCCCGTCCAATCCAGCATCAGTCTGTAATAATAATAGGCCGACGCGTCGCCTTTCATATAGAAACGAATTTCCACCGGTCTATCGGTTTGATTGCCGGTACGCTGTTTGACCGAATAAGCCCAGAACGAAAGTATATCGTAGCTGTTCAAGTCGACGCTGAGGTCCTCCTTGGAATAAATCATGGCGCTTCCCGGAACCAGACTCCCCGGGTTAGCCTGATCCGGGATGGCCAAAATCCATTTTTTTGAACCCGACCCTTCGTGGACGTAATCCGGATCGATATTGATTTGGACCGCGAGACCGGAGGTGCTTGTCGTATCGCCGGCTGTATTATGCGCGCTGGAGTCCATATTGTTCATTTGGAAATCCAGATCGAGCAGAATTCCTCCCGCCGCTTGAACCGCGATCGGCATAGCCAGATTGGCAGATGTTATTAAACCTAGCAGCAAAGTGATTACAAGCAAGAAAGATAACGGTTTCATACTCCGTGATGATGCCACTAATCCTCATCCTTTCGCTTGACAGTTTGTCAGAAGACAAGCCCCGTTAAAGCTAACGAGGCTTGTCGAATCATTGCAAAATATTACTTTACGGCCGCAAGCGCACGTTCATGCGCCGTCTTGTACAGAGCTACGATCTCTTCGTAGCCAAGCTTCTTTTGCTCTTCCACGAAGCTGCCCCACTCATCGAAGCTGCGCGTGCCCATGATAAACTTCGCGAAGTTTTCATCTCGGTTGCTGTTAAGCGAATCGCCTTTCGTGCTTAGAATTTGCTGCTCTTCCGGCGTAAAGGAGATGGAGATTTTTGGATCGCTGTCGTATTTGGGCGCTTCCGCGTAAGCAACCTTCAGCTCCGGCGACGACAGGGAAATGTGGGCGTCGTAATCGAACCAAGCATAAGTGCCGTCCGTAGACAGTCCGGTTTTCTTGCGCATATCGGCAACGTCGGCGTATTTCTCGATGAACGCGCCGTTCGAGGATGTCTCGCCTTCTATGCCCCAGCTGGACAGTTGTTTGCCTTCTTCGGAATAGAAGAAATCGATGAATTTCACGGCATCTTCGATTTTGTCCGTCGTCGACGCGATCATAAAACCTTCTTCGCTCGTTTGCGTATACGCGTTTTTCTGAGGTCCGCCTTCCCAGCCTGCAGGCGGCGCCATAAAGTTCATGTTAAACGCGGCGTTGGCCGGACGAAGCGCGTTGTTGTAGAAGTCGATCCGTCCGATATAATCCAGCGTGACGAATGCGCGATCCGTCGATACGATATCCTGCCACATCTTCGTGTCGATCGTCAGGAAGTCTTTCGGAATCAGATTATCTTTGTAAAACTTATTGAAGTACTCCAGCATTTTTTTGTACTCTTCTTGAATGGCCGCATACTTCCATTCGCCTGAAGCGTTATCATGGATCACGCTCGCCTTGGAAACCTCGACGTCGGCGGAGACGTTAAAGGCCGCGCCGAAGTCGTAGAAGTAACGAAGTCCGTTACGGAACGTAAGCGGATAGCTGTCCGGATACTTCTCTTTGAGCGTTTTCAGGACCGTGTACAGCTCGTCCCATGTTTGCGGCGTTTGCAGCCCGTTCTCCTTAAAGATATCTTCGCGATACATCCAGACGCGGCGGTTCGTATCGCCGATGCCTTGATTCGGCGTCATGTACATCTTGCCGTCCGCAGAAATAAAGTTTTGCACTTCTTGCGGATATTTCTCCATAAATGCTTTGAAATTAGGCATTTGATCGACATAATCCAAAATGTTGGCCAGTGCGCCTTGTTGGCCGAACTTGTCAGCCGCCGCTTTGGATTGGATCCACATCAGATCCGGCATTTCGCCGCCCGCGACCGCCAAGCTGATGGAATCCTCAAGCAGGTTGCCGGATGGAAGCTGGATATCGAGCGTAACGCCCGTCTTCTCCTTGATCATATCCCATACCATCCAGTTTTCGTCGTACGGCCAGCTCGGATTGCTGTAATTCAAAAACGTGAGCGTCGATTGCTTAAGCGGCTCGCTTGTCGCTCCGGCGCTGTCGCTCGGCTTCGCCGTCGCGCTAGCGTCAGGCGTATTGCCTCCATTGTTGTTGCCGGAACAGGCGCCCAGCGCCAAACTTGATCCCAGCACGGTTGCGAGCATTACGGTTGACCATTTCTTCTTCATACTTTGCCCCACTCTCCCTTAATTTGGTGTACAATGACTTGCCCTCTTGCTTGGTGTTACTTCCCATGGATTCTATATTAACCTTTGACCGACCCGATTAGCGCTCCTTTTGCAAAATACTTTTGGAGGAACGGGTAGACCAAAAGGATGGGAACCGTCGTCACGATAATCGTGGCGTACTTCAATGCTTCGTCGACGATCATGCTGTCTCCGCCGATATTGCCCGCGCCGTTTGCGCCGCCGGCGCCTTGAAGCACCATGTTGCGAATAATGACCTGGAGCGGCAATAGATCGGCATCGCGCAGATAGAGCAGCGCGGAGAAAAAATTGTTCCAGATGGCGACGCCGTAGAACAGACCGATCGTCGCGATGATGGCGCTGGATAGCGGAAGCACCAGGCGGAAGAAGATGCCAATGTCCGTCAAACCGTCGATTTTGCCCGATTCCTCTACTTCCTGCGGCATGTTCATGAAGAAAGTGCGCATGACGATAAAGTTCCAGGAGCTAACCGCCGTAGGAATGACCATGGCCCAGATCGTGTCGATCAAGTTATAGCTTTTGACCACCAAAAACGTAGGAATCATCCCGCCGCTAAAGAACAGCGTAATGACGATCATGATCATAAAGGGGCGCTGGAACAGCATCGTTTTTTTGGAGAGAGCATAGGCTCCAGCTGCCGTAACGAACAAGGAAATCGTTGTGCCGAGCACGGTATACAGGATGGTATTGATATAGGCTTTGCCGATATCGGGATTGTCGAATACGACAGCATACGTATTAAGCGTGAATTCCTTCGGCCACAGGAACACTTCGCCTCTTAATACGGGCACCGTGCCGCTAAGCGAGACGGCGATCATATAGAGGAACGGGTACAAGGCGGATAAGGCTACGCAGAAGATAACAAAATAGATGATGACATCGAATACCGAAAATTTGATTTTCATAGTCCCGCTCCTTCCTACCATAAGCTCGTGTTGCTGACTTTGCGGCTAATCCAGTTGGCGCTGAGAATGAAGGCAAGGTTAACGACGCTCGTAAACAAGTCGATCGCCGTTCCGTAGCTGTAATTCATGGCTTGTATCCCCGTACGGTACACGTAGGTGCTCAGCACATCCGCCGTGTTGTAGATAGATGGATTTAACATCAGCAATACTTTCTCGAATCCGATGTCGAGCACTTGCCCGATATTTAGAATGAACAAAATAATGATGGCGGAGCTGATGCCGGGCACCGTAATATGCCGAAGCTGATGCCATCTGTTCGCGCCGTCCACTCGCGCCGCTTCGTACAGCTGCGGATCGATCGCGCTTAAAGCGGCCAAATAGATGATCGTCTCCCAGCCGATATGCTGCCATATTCCCGAGAGGACATACAGAGAACGGAAGTAATGATCATCCTGCATAAAGTTGATCGACTCGTAACCGAACCACTCTACAAGCTGGTTGACGATTCCGTTCGACGGCGACAAAAACAGGAACATCATGCTGACGACAACGACGTTGGAGATGAAGTGCGGCAAATAGCTGATGGACTGCGCCACGCGTTTGACGACTTGAATTCTAACTTCGTTTAATAGAAGCGCAAGGATGATCGGCGCCGGGAATCCGAAGATGATCTTGTAGACGCCGAGCAGAATCGTGTTGCGAAGCAGCTTCAGAAAATCGGGACTCTCGAAAAACAGCTTGTAATATTTGATGCCGACCCAATCGCTTTCCCATACGCCCTTAAACGCGTTGTAATCTTTGAAAGAGATCAGAATGCCGAACATCGGAACGTACTTGAACATGATGTAGTACACAAGCGCTGGCAAAAAGAGTATGAGCAAGTATTTGCTTCGATTGAATCTGGTTAGGAACTGCGCCATCCCTTATCCTCCTGTCTGGTCTGCATAACGTGTCTATGCCGTTAACGATAGCGGGTCAATTGCCTCGCGGACAATCGCCAGTGCTTGCGAAACCTTGCAATTATGCGAGCACTCGCATTTTCGACAATGATCTTAAATGTTGCGAAGTTGTGAATTTCGATAGATTCGCCATATTTACAGCAGCATACGCCTGCCGCTTCTCGACGCTAATGGCGAGTCTCCTTTTACAGAGAAAGGTCTTCGTTGCCGACGGTTTGAACGAGAACCTCGGCGCGCAACTCGCTAGAACGGTATAGTCCTTCGACGGCCGCAACGACGCTTCGCGAATAGGTCATCGAACATTCCGGCTCCTCGCCGCTTTCGACGGCATGCAGCAGATCCAGGATCTGCATGGCAAGCGCCGGACCCGGCAATCTCTCGGCATGAACCTCCGAATAAGCGCCGCCCGTACTGATCCAAACGCCAATGCCGGTTCGAAGCCGAAGGCTTCCTCCCGTAAAGAGCAGCTCCGTCTCGTCGATGGCAGCCCCCGGGTATCCCGATTGGCAGACGATGGCCGGTATTCCGCCGGAGGTTTCCAGATACGCCAATCCCCCGCCTTCCACATCCCCCCGTCCCAGCCC
The DNA here is from genome assembly GCF_002165585.1 of Paenibacillus sp. MY03. NCBI lineage: Bacteria > Bacillati > Bacillota > Bacilli > Caryophanales > Paenibacillaceae > Paenibacillus > Paenibacillus sp. MY03. The sequence goes on from NZ_MXQD01000012.1 coordinate 195,578, forward strand.
GTAATCGACCGATGCCCGCACCTTCGTTATCGTATCGCCCGTCAGCCATTGAATCTTGTCGATGGAATGGGAGCCCAGATTCGTCAGAATGCCTCCGCCGGCTTTGGCGCGTTCGAAAAACCATTGCGGCCGCTGCGGTTTGTCGTAAGGCAGATGTCTGCGATCATTGATCATGACTAGTCTTCCGAGTTCGCCGCTTTGCAATATTTTTTTGGCCAATACGTTTTCGGCGGAATAATGCTGCGTGTGCCCAACCATCAATTTGACGCCTGCCGTTCTGACGGCCCGTTCGATTTCGTCGCACTCCTGCACGTTCATCGCCATGGGCTTCTCCAGCAAAATATGGCAGCCTTGCTCCGCCGCAAAAATCGCCGCTTCCTTGTGCAAATAATGCGGCAGCGTAATAATCGCGATATGCGGCCGCTCGGTTTTAATCATCTCTTTGTAATCGATATATGGCGTAATGTTGTAAGCGACGGCCAACTGCTCCGCTCGTTCCTCCGCAATATCGGCTACGGCGCAAGCCTCCGCCTGGCCCATTTCCTTAATCGCCGTCAGATGCGAAGCGGCAATGCTTCCGCCTCCGACAACTGCAATCCTGTATTTTGCCGTCATAAAAGTTTCTCCCCTCGTCGTTGTGTTCGGAGGTTAGCTTACCAAGACGTCGGCCCTTTTGTGTATCGTGGAATCTTGTTTTCCTTGTCCGATTTCCGTCAGAATCGCGTTATTTAGCCCATTTCATAAGAAATGATAAGGATCGTAAGCGTTGATTATTGAGCCATTGTTAATACCTCGTGCTATACTCGCTATATGATTTTGTAAAATGAAAGGAATAGTGGCATGAAGCGACTGATCCCGTTCCCGAACATTTCGAACAACCAGCTGTCACTTTTTTACACCTTATTCTGCAGCTTTATCGCCATCATTTTGCTGCTTGTTTCCATCCACCTTGTCACGTATTCTTTTTTCCGCGATCGGATCAAAGAAGAGATTATCGTTAACAGCGGCCTTAATCTAAACACGACGGTCACGAACTACGAGAAACACTTCAAGCTCATGCGAAGTTTTATGCTCAGCACCCTGTTCGAAAACGATACGCAAATATTGAAGAACGGCACCAGCGCGTTTCATTACGATATCGTATCGCGGGTTCAGCGAGAGCTTCGCAATACGATGAACAATTCGCTGCTCTACCTGGACAACATTATTTATTACTTCAAGGACACGGGTTTTGTGTTCGATAAGGAAGGGACGAGGAACGCGGAGACGATGTTTGGCAAATTCTACGTCAGCGATACTTATTCCGTGGAATTCTGGAAGAGACAAGCGGAGTCCGTCGACAGCTTCAAGGTTTATCCCACTACGAACTTTCGTATGGAGACGGCATTCGAAGATTTCTCTTACGGCAATCTGACTCCTATTCTGGTCAAAAGCGCTTACGATGATCGTCTGGCCTTCATTCTGCTCCTCAAAAGCGCCAGAGCCTTCGAAGCGTTCCATCAGCCCAAACCCGGCAGCAGCCTGCTCATACTGGATGAAGATCAGCAAGTCATCTACTCCTCATCTCCTTCGCTCAGCATGCCGGATAATTTGAAGATGGAAGATGGGACCTACCCGGGACTTGGCGGGTACGCGAAGCTGGACGACAAGTATTATTTCTTCCGTAGCGGCTCCGAGACGGGGTTCACTTATGTTGAGGTCGTTGCAGACAGGGGGCTGACGAATCAGCTTCGCAATTTAAACGTGCTTATGTTCGTTATTTTGGCCCTGTCGATTTTGATCAGTCTGGCCGTATCCTACATCCTTGCGAAAAAGTTCCATAATCCGCTTGCGAAGATGATTCGATCCATACAGACCTATAGCGTTTTGGGAGGTCCTGGTGCGGCGAGCAGCCGAATCAAGGAATTTAATATGCTGCATTCGACTTTGCGCGACTTGTCGCGCTCTAACGAGAAGTTCCATCATGATCTTCAGACCAAAAACACCATGCTCCAACAGTTCGCCTACATGTCCAAGCTTAAGAAGATCGGCGGCGGAGCAGGGCTGGAGACGAGAATGGACGAAGATCGTCCCTACAGACTAGTGTTATTCCACCTTGAGTTCAAAGAACGTTTCCTTCTGGAAATCTCAAGCTCGGTGCATCGCGCCTTCAATACGTACAAGGAATTGATCGATGCTCATTTTACCAGTCTGTACGGCGAATCGTTGACCTTCCAGCTTGAAAAGGATCAAATCCTGACGATTCTGTTCTTGGATGACGATCAAGCGGATAAACCGGAAGCGGAGCTGCGTACGTTGATCCGGATCTTCGATTCGGATGCACCCTACTGCAACTTCACGATCGCGCCAAGCCCCGTTCGCAAATATGCGACGGATTTCGCAGAGACGTATCAGAACGCGCTTGATCTGATCCGGCAGCGCAAGCTTGGCGAGGACGTTCAGATTATTACGCAATGGGAAGCACATCCTTCCCTGCTCGTCCCTACTCCTTCCGAAGAGACGGAGCTGGCAGCCAATCTGCAAGCCGGCATCGAAACCGTAACGATCCCGCTAGTCGAGCGATTCCTCGATCATCTGGATAAGGTCGGCGCAACAGCTGGGCAGTTTCAGGAGTGGTCCAAGGATATCGTCAATCGAACAATCAAGGCTATGTATGCGCAGAATGTGTCGGTGGCTTCCGTCGTAGATGGCAGTCATTTGCATGAGCAGTTGAAATCCTGCTACACGTTGGAGCAATACAAAACGTTTTTCAGACGTTTGCTCACAAGGTCCGCGATTGCCATTCAGGAGAAGAAGTCCGAGACGGATGCTATTACGAAGTTTGTTTTCGAATACGTGGAGGCGAATTATGGCGGCGATCTGTCGCTGGATGCCATTGCGCACAAGCTCGGCATAACCGGACCTTACTTGTCGAGTTACTTCAAGGAGAAGACGGGAACCAACTTCAGCGATTACATCTACACCGTACGCATGAACAAGGCGACCGAGATGCTTATTGAAACCGATCTGCTCATTCAAGATATCGCTTCTCTGGTCGGCTACTTTACGGTAGCCTCCTTCAACCGCGTCTTCAAGCGGTATACAGGCATGACGCCTAGCGAATTCCGAAGACAGAACATCAAATGGGAAGAATAATTCTTGCAGCCACTATTGCCGCTCGTATAGCGGACAACCATTATCGGCGTTTTTAACGCCTACAGCTGCTCGTTCGCCTACTTTTTGGAGCCATAAGCGTTACTAACGCCTATGTATGCTAATCAGAGTTACTATCCGACCAAAACAAAAGGCAGTTGACCCGTTTATGGGCAACTGCCTTTAGTCAAGGCAAATTCAATCTAATATCGTCAACCTTCGTGTTTGCAAATTGCTGAATAAAAAGATCCATTACCGTAGCATCCAATTTAAGAATCAGGTACGGGTTCTCGCCAAAGCGCGGATCTGTATTTTCAATGGTCGCGTATTGGATCCTCATCAGGCTCTCATTTCCGAACACATTCAACAACTCAACAGAATGTTCCATGCCCGCTACCAGAAGTATATAAAGCGTATCGTCTGCAATAAAATGATAGTGTCCCGCGTTTCTAGCCGAGATTTTTTCGTTGACTTCCTTTAAAATACCTGGATCGCCAATGCTTGAAACATCAATGATTTCATAAGTGACCGATTGTTCCGGAGGCATGGCTCCGTCTTCTGCAAGATTGGTTACTGTCCAAATGCCGTTATAATTGTACCATTTTCGAAGTTCAAGCATGTAGGTGTTTCCTTCGGTCGTCCCCACCACCACATTTCGTGGATTGTAGGTGCCATCCACACTATCAAGGTAGCTGACTTCGTGCCCCAATTCCTGCCGCATATAATTTTTAATGACGGCAACGTAATCCTTTTGCATGTCGTCCTTTGCCAAATTGGCCATATCCATTTCGGTATACTCTCTGGATGTCCCCGTAATGATTCTGTACTGCTCTAATTGATCCAGATTAAGAAACGACTCATTGTCTGGCTGTGCGGTTTCTTTCGCAATTGACTCGTTGGATATGCTGCTTTCGCTGGTTTCGATGGTGACGCTAGTCGCCATGTTTACCCCGGAGTCGTTGTTGCTGTCAATCGCACATGCAGGCAATATACATATTGCCGCTAAACAGAGCAGATAAATAGATCCCTTCATGCTTGCCCTCCATTCCCTGTTTGTTAATCGTTCAACAAATTAGACAGAAAATTTTGCATATTGTTTCGCTAATACAAAAATGGAGTCCAGAACTGTTGCCAGTCTGTACTCCATTTTAATGTTCATCATAATGGTCATTCTCGCCGAAACGTGGAACTACCCGTAAGATCGATCGTTTTCTCGAATTTCGCATAGGTTCTCCAGTTTGTATACCCAAGCTTGCCATAAAACTCGACGAACGGCGTCGTATCGATTACGATATGGCGACTGCCCCGCTCCAGCAAGTAGTGGATCGCCGCCTGCACAATGGAGATGCCATATCGATATCCGCGATAGGCCTCGTCGATGCCGAGCGGCCCGATTCCGCCCAAGGGCTCGTCGAAAAGCGGCGACCAATAAATGTTTTGCGCAAGCAACGGCGAATGTTCGTCGTTCATTCTGCAAAAACCGATGATGATGCCTTCTCTCTCAAGCAATACGTATTCCCTGCCTGTTCCGCCACGTTTCCAATACTCCCGGTGCTGATAGTCCCAAGTCCCCGGGAAGCAGCGGCGCATAAAAGCCGTCATTCGTTCCCGATCCTCCGGGGTTGCGACTCTAAACAGCGCATCCTGTACTTCGGGCAACGTAACTCCAGCTCTATGGTTATAGCTGTTCAGCAAATCAAAGACTTCTGCTTTAAAGACATAACCTCGTTTCTCGAACCAGCCCTTCGTTGCCTCTTCCGGCTCCGGCAAGCCGGGAAACAAGCGGCTTTGCAAATCATTACCAAGTGATATGCGTTGAACGCCCAACTTTCGAAGGGCTTCCTCCGTCCGGCCAAGCAGCTCGCTCCCTATGCCGACGCCCCGGCTGTCCTGCTCCACGATGAGAGCTTGAATCCATCCCGCGTCGGACTTAAGGCCATATTGGGCAAGTTCCTCACGGTACGCCTTCGCCACAACGAATCCGACAATCCGATCGCGACTTTCCTCGATGGCAACCCACGAGCCATGACGCAGCCAATTGGGATCCTCGAACACATTTTGCGCGATTAATTGCTCTCTCATGGGAAACACCCGAATCCATTCCGAATTCCAGACGGATACCATTCCATCCAGATGTTTTTCCGACATTGCCTCGTAACGCATGACATCGCCCTCCTCGAAAGTTACGATTCTATAGGGCAACTTTAAACCAAATTTCGTCGTGTTCCTATTATCTATTCTTTTGAATCTTCTTCTATTTTGCCTTAGACGAGTTGTCAATCATTATGAAACAGGATTATCGACATGATTTGGCATATTCGTCCACTTGTCCGCAAGGATCGCGCTGTTATGGTGATCGTCTCTTTCGCCGACGTATGGGATATTCTCCGCCAAACATCTTCGGGAATGGATTCGCCGTATAGCGGGGATGACTTGTAAAGCGGCGGCCTCGATCCTTATGACTGGATCGGGGCCGCCATTGATTAATAGAGGTTCTTTCTTCCTTATTGCTTGAACTGGAACCAATTCAAATTCAATCCGGCCGTATAGACCAGGTACACATCATGTACGCCCGATACGCTGCTTAATGCGGCTTGGGCCGTTGTATAGGTTTGATAGGAGCCGGTATTTACCCCGTTCACCGTACCGATCAGCGTACCCGTCGGACTGCCGAGTCGTATCTCGATCTTGCCTACAGTCGAACCGGCGATACGGGCATCCACGGAGGCTGCGCCCAAGCCGAAGTTGACATCCTCATAGACCGTATAATCTCCCGTTCCGATAAAACCGAGATTATCCGACCCTTCGCTGCTTGGCTCGGCCTGTACGGAGCCGCTTTTGGAGCTGTAATGTTCCGCTTCGATCTTAGAAAAGGCACTGCTCAACGAAGGTTTGCCGGTTCCTTTGAGCGCGTTATATATCGCTGTGGCGATAGTCGTCGACCCGGCATCGTTGGGATGGACATTGTCGGGGAAGTTATGCCCCATGTTCTGTGTGCCCGGATTGACATGAATGACGGTGCTTCCCTTGTTGGCCGCAGCTTGAATCTGCAGCGGCACCACCTCGCTCGTCACGACGTTCCCCGGCCAATAATTATGAGGAGAAGTCGCAACGTAGACGGTCGGCTGCGAAGCCAGGCCTCGATAATGATCGATCATGTCTTCATAATCGGACACAAACTCCGAGCTGTGCTGCCAGTTGATCGCCGTAGAATCGTTGGTGCCGAGCATGATGACTACGATATCCGGCTCCCAGTTCGAGCTGTTGACGAATTCCCAGCTGTCCCAATAAGGTTGATCGCCGTTTTTCAGCATCGTCGTACCGCCAGATCCATACGGATTAATATAATAGTTCGGGCCGAGAAGCGTTTGCAGCTGCGCAGGGTAACTGCCCGTCGTAATGCTGTCGCCGATAAGCGCGACATTGATCACTTGCGGCGGCTGTCCCCCAGCCTGGCTCAAAGCGAACACCTCCTGATCCGTCAGAGTTCTCGGATACATCCGGAGCTCGTCGATGGCGCCGTGGAATACCTCGGCGGCGCCCTGCGAGGCGGCATTTTGCCCGCCGATTCGGAACGGATTCGGATTATTGGTCTGAACGATATCCGACGAAGCCGATTTGGTCAAGGCGAGCTGGCCGTCAATATACAATTTGAACTGGCTTCCCGCCTTCGATACCGCAACATGAGTCCATTCGTTAAGCGGAATCGAGCTGCTTGCGGTCGCGAAAGGCCATAAGGAATGGCCCTGGCCAAGCGCATCCGCCATCAGGAATTCCAATTTGCCGTTTGCGATCCACCAATTGAACATGTTCGTCTGGCTACCGGTAATGCCTTGACCGAGAATGATCCGATTCGCGCCGTCGGACTCCGGCTTGATCCAGGCCGCGAAGGTGAAATTGTCCTTGACGATGGAATCCGTCACGATCGACGTATCCGATCCGTTGAAACGCAGCGCCTGGCCGACTTTGCCCGGCACCCAGCTGTAGCCGCCCTCAATGGACATCGCCTGCCCGCTTACGCTTTCCGTCGCCGTGGAGCCTTGGCCTTCATCAAAGTCGAAGTATTGCTCGCGGTCGGCATCCTGGCTTCCTCCGCCCGCGCCCAGCTCGCCGATATCGTATACGCCGGCAAAGTTAAGCAGAGGCGATGCCTGGGAAGAGAGAATATTAATGCGAACCTGATCCGATTCCACTTCATCAAACGTGACGATGCGCTTGTAGCCAATCGTTGTACCGGTCGCTACCGTCGTCCAGCTGCCGCCGATCCGCACCTGCACGTTGAATCCCGATATGCGCTGACCGAGAGGAATATATTCCTGCAGCGTAACCGCATTAAACGTTTTCGTCGCGCCCAGATTCAAATCGACATGAGCCGAAGTCACCTGGTCGTCCGTTGCCCAATAGCTGTCATATTGGCCATCCGTCAGTTTGCCCGCCGCGTATGCGGAAGCATTGCCCCTGACATTGCTTGCCGAAGCGGATGACCCCGCTGCCAGATTTACTCCGTAAGCTTGGTCGATCCAATTTCTCAGCTCCATTAATCTGTTAATGTCGCTGTTCACCAGCTTGCCTCGTTTATCCGGCGATACGTTAAGCAGCAGGTTGGCCCCTCTCCCTACCGATTTCTGATAAATATCGACCAGCTCCGGCAACGTTTTAATATGGGTATCCTCCCAATCATGGTAGAACCAGCCTGGCCGCAGCGGTACGTCGGCTTCGCCGGATTGCCATGCCGTGCCGTTCGGATTGCCCTCTCCATATTGGTTGGGCGTCCAGTAAGGATTGCCCGGCTGCTGCGGGACAACCTTGGCCCAGTTCGTTTCGCTTGCGATTCCGTCTTCGTTGCCGATGTAGCGAGCATCTCCAGGAGCGCCCCATATAACGATATTGGGCTGCAATTGCTTAATGACGGAATACCATCTTTCCGTATCGTAATCCTGCGGGGTATTGTCCCCCTTCGCGCCATCGAACCAGATTTCGCTTATTTCACCGTAGTTCGTCATCAGCTCGGTCAATTGGTTGACGAAAAAATCATTATAAGCCAGGCCCGAGCCGTAAGTCGGCTCGTGCATATCCCATGGCGACACGTAAAGTCCGAATTTAATGCCGAACTCCATACAAGCATCGGAAACTTCCTTGACCACGTCGCCTTGTCCGTTTTTCCATGGACTACTCGCTACGTCATGCGTCGTGTAAGCGCTCGGCCACAGCGCGAAGCCGTCATGATGCTTCGCGGTCAGAATCAGCAGCTTAAATCCCGCATCCTTAAGCGCGCTGACCCACTGCCTCGCGTCAAAATCCGTGGGATTAAACAGGGACGGACTCTCGGTTCCCGTTCCCCACTCCCGGTCCGTGAACGTATTCATGCCGAAATGGGCAAATGCGATCGTCTCCATCTTCTGATAGGCAATCTGCGGCTCCGTCGGAATCGGCAGATGAGGCAGGACGGGCGGTACCGCAGGCGGCTGGTACGGAATCTCTTCCCCGTATACTTCGAACTCTTGGACCCCGTAACCGCCGGTTCCGTTCCGTTTTGTGCCGTAAACGCGGACGAACCTGACATCCGTATCCTGGAAGCTGACATCCACCACGCTGCCGTTCCCCGTCGTTGTGGAATATACGTCCGTCCATTGAATCATATCGTTGGATACTTGAATCTTGAATGCCCGACCCGCTCCGCCGCTCCCCCAAGTGAGCTTCGTGCGGTTGATCCGGTGTGGTTTGCCCAGGTCGGCAATCAGCCACTGCGGATCGGAGGCCTCGCTCTCCCATTTCGTTCCGGCAGACTCGTCGAATGCGCGCGATCCGACGTTGCCGTCGCGCGACGACGAGACAAGCGCGGTTTTACCGTAAGCCACGTTGGAAACGGCCATCAGCGTTTCCACCTCCTTTATTGCCGGCTTCCCTTCGGTTTCGATCCCGCTCAGCTCCCGAATTCGATCCGCCGATAGCGCCTCGGGATAAAGCCTCAACTCGTCGATTGCGCCGTGAAAACCTTCGGAAGGACCGCCTTCGCCATTGTTCTGCGCGCCAATCCGGAACGGATTGGGATTAGTGAGCTGATTTTGGTGATGGGGCACGGTTTTCGTCAACACATTTTCGCCGTTTAGATACATCTGGAACGTATTGCCTTCTCTCGCCACGGCCACATGGGTCCACTCGCCCAGCGGAATGGAGCCAGGCTCCGTGTTAAACGGCCACATGCCGTGTCCGGCCCCTTCCGCATCGCTAACAAGGAAATACAACTGCCCGTTTGTAATCCACCAGTTGAACATATTCGCCTGGCTTCCGGTAATTCCCTGACCTAAGATCGTATGGTTATGCAAATCGGTTTCCGGCTTGATCCATGCCATAAAGGTAAAGTCGTCCTTGGCAATCGGACTGATTTTGACCGAATTCCCGTAGAACAGCAGCGCTTTGCCAACTTTGCCGTCCACCCAGACCGGCTCGCCCTCGATGGCATAGGAGATGCCGCTAGCGCTGTCCTTCGTCGTCATACCCTCTCCTTCATCGAATGCGTAATATTGCCCCAAATCCTCGATTACCGCGCTGACCGATGCTTCCTTTCCCCGGTAAGACGCCGTTATCGTAACCGGTCCTTTCTCGCCCGTGAAGGTCACGGTACCGTTTGATACAGCTGCAATGTCGGAATTGCTGGACGACCACTCGGCATGCGTAATCCGCGATACGAAGCCGTCGTCGAAGGTTCCCGTTGCCGTCAAAGTCACGGGCAGAGCGCTATAAGCGAGCGGTTCGTTAATCGACAGACTTTCCAGCACGCGGTCTACCTGGCCGATCAAGCGCATCAGCTTGAATTGGCTTGGGTCTTTGATGCCTCCGATGCCGCCGCCCCACTCGATCCATCCTTTGCGCCCGTGACCGTCATTGTCGTTTACGAGCAAGGACAGACCAAACTTTCCGTCGTCAGGCAGGATTGGAGAAAGCTCTGTCCAAGGAAGCGAAAGCTCGTAATAGGTTTCTTGACGCGCCTCGTCCCTTGCAACTGCCAACGCCGGATCCGCCATCAATCCGGCTTCTCCCTCGATCGCTGACCAGCGGTACAGTTGTGGCCCATCAGGAGTCAATGCCATCCCGAACTCGTACATGCTCGTTTGGTCGCCAGGCATTCCAGGAGACAAGGCAAACTGGATACTGTCGCCAAGCCATATTTGGCCTTCCGATTGCTCTTGCGAATGGACATTGTCTCGAATGGCGGCAGCTATGTTCAGATAATCCTCATCCCAGGTCACCCAAACGCTGCCGCTTACATCCGCCGCACCGCCATACCCCGGAATTTGGACCGCTCCTTCCTCCGCCAGTTGAATAACCGGCAAGTCGGCCAAATCGTCGCGATCGCCGTCAATGGCGATGCTCTTGTTGGCCAGCAAAGTGGCGAGAGTCACTTGTCCTTCGTAAGCGAGGGATACTCCCCCGGCGGCTTCCAGCGTAATCTTGACCGGGTGGCTGCTCGAAGGGCGATAGGCATCCAGCGGGAGCAGGGCAACATAATCGCCGCCTGCCGGAACGGAAGCTTGCAGCGCTTCGACTCCGTCCTGCCCGCCGATCGTCCATAACAGCCCATTGAGAACTCTGTTCGTATCCGACACATTGCGAATTCGGACTCGAAGCGCTTCCCTATTTTCATTCAACGCATGCTTCACCTCCATCTGCAAAGGCTCAAGCACTTCAACATTTGCCGCAATCCGGGCAATTGCCTTGCCATGGGAGACGATTTCGCCAACCAGCCGCAAGCTGCCGGCCGCCTCGGAAGCAGGTACCGTCATATCGATTACGGCCGTCTTGCCGGAAGCAACCTTAACCGGTATCTCCTGTCCCGCGATGAGAAGCCGGGCATTGATCGCCGAACGAGGCTTGCCCGTGTTATCCACTGTGAGCTTAAGGCGGATCGAATCGCCGAGGTAAGCGCTGCTTGCCTGCAGCGCATATTTGCCGCTTGGCTTTATCTCCTTCACCTTGCCCGTCAACTCCAGGGCCATTTCCGACAGCGTCAGATAAACATAACCGGCGTTATCGGGAGAATAAGACTTTGCTTCCCCGTCGGCATCCTTTACAATCAGCTTTCCATTGACTCGGATCGCCACCTCCTGCGGCATCGAAGAAGAGAGCATGCGAACTTCCTTGCCTTCCTTCGAAAAGAGATAGCTGTTAATCCCGCTGCCGATCCGTTCGTTTTTAACGCCTTTGCCGTTATAGGCACCCCGATTCGGAGATTGGGTGGAAGACACGGCATTGCCCCAGTAGTCCTTGCCTCCGTTGTCCGCAATAACCGTACCGCTGCCCAGCGAAGGCGAACCTTCTCCCAGCCGGTAACCGTCAACGGTCGAACGCCCGGTTCCGCCGGAACCGGCTCCGATCAGGAGCGGGTCGGAAGTCAGCTTGTTGGGATCGTCCGGTTCGCTTGGATCATGGTTGCCGTAGAAAGTATTGGAGTCGAACGTACAGGTCGCGTTGCCGCAGTAATAGGTCATGTCTGTTCCAAGATTATAGATGATGTTGTTCTTGAAGCTCATCGTGCCCTGGGGCATGTTGTTGCCGTCAGGCGCCTTCAGAAATTGAACCTTCATGTCCTCCGACGTGTAGAAGGTATTGTTGTATACCTGATAATTATCCATGCGGCCGACGGCCTGAACGATGGCGTGGTCATCGTTTTCGCTTATGTTGTAGCGAACGATGCCGTTTTTGTCGTAGCCGGTGCCGTCCCCGCCCCGCCTGCCGACAAGCAGCATGAATCCGCCTTCGTTATCATGGCTGTAGTTGTGCTGCATCACGCAATTGTTGCAAAGCTCGTCAATGTCGAAGCCCATCCCGTCCATTGTCGTCCGGGTCATATAAGCCTCGTTGTACTGGAACAGCGCGTTATCGGAATTGATTGCCCATATTGCGGCGTGGTACCCTACCGAATCGTAATAGCTGTTCGCCGCGACGTTGTATTCGATAAGCGCTCCTTCGCTTTCGCATACGATGATCGCGTCACCGCCGGTTCGGTTCAGGCTGTTGCCGCGGATAACCACTTCCGTGAATCCGAGCCACGGTCCTACACCGTCCGTTCTTGTATCGCGGTTGCGCCAGTTGCTGCGCACGTAAATGCCGGTACTGTCTACGTCCACGAACGTATTGTCCTCGATGAGCAGATCGTGGAACTTGGTCGGGGTCGCGCTGCCGGTGACGCGTACGATGATGCCGCCGGATTCCAGGTCCTGCACCTCGGTCTGGCCGTTTACGTCATGGATATCCAGATTTTTAAGATAGATATGGTTGGCCGTTCCGATATCCTGGGCTTCGATCCATACTGCCCTGCGCGTGTCTCTGGCCTCCCCGGTGTTTGTAAGCTCCAGATTGTTAATCTCCCAATACTGCTGATTGAACAGCTTTACCGTCTCTTGGTATAAGCCGGCTCCGTGTATGACCGGTTTGGGGCCAGATCCGTACTTGTCGATGACGATCGGACGCCCGTTGGAGCCAGAGCCCTTGGGCCAAAGCTGGCCGGTCCAAGTGGAACCCGCCTTCAGCAAGACCTTGTCGCCTGGCTGGAACGTCGTGGCGTTTACCTTGTCCAGCGTCCTCCAGGCGGAGCCTTTGCTTTTGCCGGATTTTGTATCGTTCCCGCGGGATGAGTCTACGTAATAGGTCGTGCCGGAACGCCCCCCGCCGCCGTACCTGTTCGCATCTTCTTCCGAATCACCTTTGGCTGCCTCAGCGCCTTGCGCGGCTGCCGGATTGGCTGCTGCCACCCCGAAAGGGGAAAGCAGTAGCGCAACTGCGAGCAGCAAGTACAAGCTTTTCCCGATTTTCGTTTTTATGAGCATTTCATGTACACCTCTTTCTAATAGGAGATGGTTGCAAACCGGCAGCCTATTGCAAGGTAACCGGATGGAACAACGCGGTATTTTTGGAGCCGCCGATGCCGCCGCCCCACTCGATCCACCCTTTGCGCCCGGAGCCGTCGTTATCGTTCGCCAAAAGCGACAAACTAAAGGTCTGGTCCGCCGTTGTAATCGGGGATAATTCGGCCCATGGCAGCGCAAGCTCATATACCGTCTCGTTAGCGCTCGCGTTTCTGGTAATAGACAGTTGTCTATTTGTTACCGTACCGCTTGCGTTGTTGATTCCGGACCAGCGGTACAGCTGCGGACCGCTCGATGTTAGCGCCATACCGAATTCAATCATTCCGGCATGCTGGCCCGGCAGCCCCGGCGATACCGCGAACTGGATGCTGTCCCCCAGCCAAATATTGCCGCCCGATTCCGGCTGGTGAAAGGTATCATCCTTGATTTTGGCAGAGAGGTAGAGGTGGTTTGCATCCCAAGTCAGCCATACCATTCCGCTCAGGTCGCTCGTTCCGCCGTAACCCGACATCACCACCGTGCCTTGCGTTCCCAGATCGATTCCCGGCACGGAAGAAAGGTTATCCAGCGTTCCGTCCACGGTGATGGTTCGGGCTGCAATCGGCGCTCCTGCCAGGCCTGGTCCGCCGTAAGCTCCGCGATTGGGAGCCGCAGAGGAGGAAATCGGATTGCCCCAATAATCCTTGCCTCCATTGTTCGCAATGGGCACTCCGCTGCCCAGCGCGGGAGAGCCCGCCGCCAGCTTGTATCCGAATACCGTATGCCGTCCCGTGCCGCCCGATCCGGGATCCAGCAGCATCGGATCCGTCGTCAGCTTGTTGGGATCGTTCGTCGGCTCGCTCGCGTCATGGTTGCCGTAATAGATGTTGCCGTCATACGTGCAAGTCGCATTGCCGCAGTAATAGGTCATATTCGTTCCAAGGTTGTAGATGATGTTGTTTTTAAAGCTCATCGTTCCCTGTGGCAGGTTATTGCCGTCAGGCGCCATCAAAAACCGCACATTCATGCCGGGAGCCGTATAAAAAGTGTTGTTGTATACCTGATAGTTTTGAACGCGGCCGACGGCTTGAATAAGCGCAAGCTCATCGTTTTCGCTGATATTGTAGCGTACGACGCTGTCCTGATCGTAGTCGACGCCGTTGCCGCCCCTCTGGCCTACCAGCAGCATAAAACCGCCTTCGTTGTCATGGCTGTAATTGTACTGCATAATCGAATTGCTGCTCAGCTCATCGATGTCGAAGCCCATCCCGTCCATCGTATTCCGCGTGAGGTAAGCCTCGTTGTACTGAAAGACGGCATTGTCCGTGTTGATGCCCCAGATCGCCGCATGGTACCCAACCGAATCGTAATAGCTGTTGGCGGCAACGTTGTATTCGATTAGCGGAGCGTCGCTTTCGCAGACGATGATCGCGTCTCCGCCGGTCCGGTTAAAGCTGTTGCTTCGGAGCACGACTCCGGTAAACCCTAGCCATGCGCCCGAACCGTCTGTCCGGGTCAGCCGGTTGCGCCAATTGCTGCGGATAAACACTCCCGTGCTGTCGACGTCGGTAAAGGTATTGTCCTGGATCAGCAGATCATGGAATTTGGTCGGCGTCGTGTGGCCCGTTACGCGTACGATGATTCCTCCGGACTCCAGATCCTGCACCGCGGTCTGGCCGTTTACATCGCGGATATCCAAATTTTTAAGATGAATGTGGTTTGCCACCCCGATGTCCTGCGCTTCGATCCAGACAGCCCGCCTCGTCGTTCTGGAAGCTCCCGTGTTCGTCAGCTCCAGATTGTTGATTTCCCAATATTGCTGGTTATACAGCTTGACCGTTTCCTGGTATTGTCCGGCACCATGAATGACCGGCTTATTTCCCTCGCCGTATTTGTCCACAATGATGGGAGAACCGCTCGATCCCGATCCTTTGGGCCAAAGCTGTCCGGTCCAGACCGAGCCGGATTTTAACAATAAGCGGTCCCCGGGCTGGAATGTCGTCGCATTGACTTTGGCCAGCGAAGCCCACGCCGTCCCAGCGCTTGTTCCCGTATTGGCGTCGTTGCCGTTCGCGGCGTCCACATAATAGTCCGTTCCTGCCTCCACGAAGTCCTCACCCTCCATCACCATGATGATCTCCACGTCTGTAAGCGCTTCCTCAAATACGTTGAATTCATCGATCAGGCCATCGAATACCCCCATCGGACCTCCGCCCGACGCGTTCTGCGCTCCTATCCGGAGCGGATTCGGGTTGCCTGACAAATCAAGGTTGCCGGAAGCCGTCTTGCTTGCCGCCAGGACACCGTTCAAATAAAGCTTGAACAGATTGCCCGAACGCGACACGGCCACATGCGTCCAATCATTGAGCGGGATCGAGTTCTCTGCCGTAGAGAAAGGCCATAAGCCGAAGCCGTTCCCCGATTCGTCGCTGAGCAGAAAAAACAGCTTGCCTCCGTTTACCCACAGATTAAACATGTACTCCTGTTCGCCTGACACGCCTTGCCCGAACACAAAATGATTGTACGTGTACGAATGCGGTTTAATCCATGCCGCGATCGTAAAGGCTTCCTTGTTTACCGAATCCAAGACGACCGATGTGCTCACTCCGTCGAAATCCAGCGCATTCCCTTCCTTGCCCGACACCCAGGCAGGCGTGCCCGTAATCGTACGCGCTTGTCCGCTCACCCGCTCCTCCGTACTGCTCCCCGATCCCTCGTCAAACGTATACGATTGACGGAGGACAGGCCCGTCTGCGCTTGCCCGGTCAGGTGCCGCGCTCATGCCGGCAAGCAAAGTCACGCTCATCGATGCTGCCAATAACAGGGACAAGATTTTCGAACGCCATCTTCTCATTTACACAATCCCCTCTCCTCATTGGACTTGTGTCCCGGCATTGCTCTGCCGGCCTATTATCGCTGCCCCGGATCACCTCCTTCCAGCGGAGCGTCGCAAAACCCTCCGCCGGAACGCTCATCATCTACTTCATAACTTGAACTTGGCTAACGGTCACTCCCTGTCGCGTAGCAGCTGAGTCTTCGAATAAGAGGTGTGCCTACGGAAGACAATACGCGCAGGCGCAGTCCGTCCGCATGCACCGGTCCGACGCGGTCGATTTTTTTATGTCCGATGGCCGATCCCGTCGCAAGCCGAACCCATTTGCCATCCACTCTGGCCTCCAGCGTATATTCCCTTATTCTCTCTCCTTCAGCAATTTCCTCCATAATCACGACATGGTCGAAGGTTTCCGCCTGTTGCCATTCCTGGCTAACCGTCTCTCCGGTACCCGACGTCTCGCCGATCGGATTGCTGAATCTGCGCCGCATCTCTCCGCTCAGCTCAAGCAGCCGTTTAACGTCCGGGTCGGGCAGCAGGCCTCTGTCATCCGGCGAAATATTCAACAGCAGATTCGTTCCGTGCCCGACCGAACGGTAATAGATGTCTATCAGACGATCCAGCGATTTTAAGCTGTGCTCATCGTCCGGATGCCAGAACCAATGGAGTTCGCGGATCGGGACGTCGCATTCCGCCGGAACCCAGCCCGGCGTATCCGGCAGCCAAGTCAACATATCCTTTGTGAACATGCTGACCTTGGCCGTCTCCGCGGTATTCCAGCATGGATAAGGCGCTACGCCGTCTTCGTTGCCGACCCAACGGATCGTGGGACGCCCCAGGTTAAACACCATGGCCTCCGGCTGATGCTCCGTCACCAGCGACATGATGCGTCCCCAGTCGTATTCCCTGCCTTCCGATCCCGCGCCGTCGAACCAAACCTCCACCAATGGGCCATATCCCGTCAACAGCTCCGTTAGTTGCCTGCAATAAAATTCGTCGTACGCTTCTTTGTCCGGATAACAGGATGCATGTCGATCCCATGGCGACAAATAGATGCCAAAGAGAATACCGGCTTCCGCGCACGCATCCGCCACTTCGCGGACCACGTCACCACCGCCGTCCCTCCATGGACTCGCCTTGACGGAATGATCGGTCGTCGCCGTCGGCCACAAACAGAATCCGTCATGATGCTTCGCGGTCAGAATCAAGTAGCGGAATCCGGCGTCCTTGGCCGCCTTCACCCACTGGGTCGCGTCGAATTCGGTCGGATGAAATCGCTTTGGATCCTCCGTTCCATGCCCCCACTCCTGGTCATAAAACGTGTTGATGCCGAAGTGGCAGAACAATCCAAGCTCCAGGTCCTGCCAGCGCAGCTGTGCCGGCGTAGGTTTAGCCAATTCTGTTGTCATCGCATAAGGCTCCCTTTTGGTTTATTCCAATCCCAATTCCTTGCGGACGGTTGGCGCATGAGCGTTAAATTCTTCTCCCCATTTCTGGAATACGCTGAGATCTCCGCCGTTATTAAACAAACCGCCGGTTTCTCCAGCCCACCACTGAATATATTTGTCTTCCCCTGGCATCGTGCGAATCCAGCTGTCCGCCTGCACCGCATCCTTAATGCTTTTGCCTGCCCAGCTTCCGGTTTGCTGCACTTCTTCCCATAACGCTGGATCTGTCGTGAGCGGAATGTTCCCATCCGACATCAGTACACGCTGTCCGTCAGGGGATAACAGCCACGAGAGGAACTTTGCCGCCGCGTCCGCGTTTTGCGTGCCGTTTAGGATGCCGATCGGCGATATGGCGTTGTAGCCGACCTGGCTATGAGAACCTCTCGGGAACGGAATTACGTCCCAGTCGAATTGTGCGCCGGCCTTGCGCGCCGTGCCTTCCCACGTCCCCATAATATCGAAGGCGATCTTGCCGGACAGCCAGCTTCCCCAGCCGTTCGGGTCGATTCCCGCGTCCTGCGATTGTTTCTCCGATGGACGGGAGCCGTCCACCCAGCCCAGCTCCGCATACCATTGCACCGCAGACAATACATTGGGATCGGCAATAAGGCTCTGCGTCCAATCCTCGTTCATGAAGTTCAGATTCGGCGCCAGCCCGTTAGAAACCGCGTACACCTGCGGAGTCGTCATGTAATTAAACGGGCCGGGGGCAAGACCGTATTCTCCGGCGGTGGCATCGGTTGCTTGTTTGGCGATTTCCCGGAATTCGTCCCAAGTCCAGTCCTTGGACGGCATGTCGATGCCGTGTTTGGCCAGAAGATCCTTGTTGACGAACATGACATGCGCGTCAACGGCGCGCGGCAGAGCGACAAGTTTCCCCTTCCAGGAGAGCGCATCCTTTACCGGCTGGCTGAGCTCGGCGGTCGACAGCACCGGGTCGGACTGCATATACGGGGTCAGATCGAGAAGGAGGTCATCTTTCATAAAATCCGGAATGCCCGGAACCCATGTCAGATCGGCTGGCGTGCCGGCCGCGCTCAAGGCCGTAATCTTTTCCAATACGGAAGCGTTGTCGCCGCCGTCGATTTTCTCCACCTGCAATGTAATATGGGGGTACTTCTCCTTAAATTTCTCCGGAATTGTTTTCGTCCAGAGCTCGGGTCCCCAAACGACCAGGCGAATTGTAGCAGGCGTTTCCGGAGCGGGAGGATCTTCATCCGAGCTGCCGCTTTCGGTCGGCGCGACACTGGGCGGATTGCTCCCGGTTGCCTGATTGCCGGGCGTATTGTTGCCTCCCGAGCAAGCAGCAAGCAATGCGACGATCAGAATGTACATCATAATGAAAACGAACCTTTTGTTTTTAACCATGTTCACATCTCCCTTTTTCACATTTGGACTCGCTTAACCCCTTGCAAAATGCCTTTGTTCCAATCCGCTTCGATTTCAAGCATGCAACCGCGCCCGCATCACCTCCTACAATAAATTTTGTTTCAGGCTTTTAATCGACCAGACCGGTGCGTTCGATTCCTTCGACGAACCACCTCTGAGCGATCATATAGACGAGGAGCGGCGGGAACACAATCAGAAACGCGCCCGCCATCTTCGTTCCTTCCGTTACGGGATTAACCGCAAGCATCTCCATCGACGGCGCTTGGCCGAAGATCTCCGTCTCCAGATTGGACAATCGGGTAGAAAGAGGGATGAAGTCATGCGTCAGAAACATGGATGAGAGATAACCTTCATTCCAGTGCCAGACAAACGAGAACAGAAAGACGACAAGGCAGGCCGGCACCGATAAAGGGATGATGATCCGAAAGAACAGCCTGAACATCGACGCGCCGTCAATCATCGCCGCTTCTTCCAGCGCTTTGGGCAGCGAAAGGAAGAACTGCCGGAAAATAATAATAAACAGCGCGCTCTTGAGTCCCTGTCCGAATAAGGCCGGGATGATAAAGACAAACGGCGAATTCAGCCAGCCCAGCTTGCTGTAGATCACATACAGCGGAATGATGATAATCTGCGGCGGGATCAAAAAAGTAATGAAGATGAGCGCAAAAAACAGATTTTTGCCCGGGAACTGAAGCCGGGCCAACGCATACCCCGTGAGCGAGCAAATCAATACCGAGATGAGCGACGGTACAACCGCCAGCGTCAGCGTGTTGACAAGCGACTCCGAAAAATTTAATCCGTCGAGCGCTTTCCGAAGATTTCCCCAATCGATGACGCGCGGAATCCATTGCACGGTAGGATCCAGAAGGTCTCCAAGCGACTTGAGCATGGTAGAGATCATGTAAAAGAAAGGCTGCAGGTACAGGTACGACACGATCGAAAGCATAAAATAAAGAAACAGCTTGGCGGCCATGCCGTCGTTAATGTGCTGTCCCAGCAGCAGAAGCTTCAGCTTCTGCGAGCGCCTGCCAATGAGAATGAGCCTTGCCTGGGACGTGAGCTGCTTCATAACGGTTTCCGCTTTCATCTTCAACCCCTCCTCTCTCTGCTCGAGCGGTTTAGAAACCATAGAATAATCAGGATCAGTACGATAATAAGCAAAAAGTAAAACCAGGCTAGCGCGCTTGCGTATCCGTAACCTGTCGACACATTGAACATGTTCAGCTTGATTTGCTCCATCACCGGATTAAACGGGAAGGTAAACAAGTCAACCATGGTGTATAGCAGGTTCAAGCCGATAAACGGCTTAATGCCGGGAAGCGTTATTTTCCAAAAGCTGGTCCACGGCGATGCGCCATCGATTCTAACGGCCTCGTAGATTGACTTCGAAATGGTCTGGAAGCCTGCAATGAAAATAAGAATTTGCACGCCGGAAGACCAGAGAATCAGAATCGTCATGCCAAGCAGCTCCGTTATCGTTGCCGCCATGGCGGGACTGAAATTCTCCTTGATAAACGCGTCCGCCCCGTATTGGGACAAAAATGGCACATTGCCAGCTCCTTGCTGGAACAGCTCGGTCAACACCTGGCCAGTCGAGAAGATGACCGGCAGGAAGAAAATCGCCCGATAGATAAACCGGCCCTTGAAGTTCTGATTCAGCATGACGGCAACCAGGAGCGAAAATATAAGGATGACCGGAACCATCAGAATCATCTGCTGGAAAAAGGAGATAAGCTCGATCGGATAAACATTGTCCTTAAACAGGGCGTCCTTGAAATTTTGCAAGCCGACAAATTCGTAAGAGAACAGCCCCCCTCCGGTCAGCTTCACCTTCTGAAAGCTCAGATAGAGCGACCAGCCGATCGGGAATGCCATAAAAGCGCAGAAGCCGATCATCCAGGGGAGCATAAACAGGTACGCCGTCCCGCAGCTTCTCCACATGTAGTGCCATCTCGCCTTGCGGTGCCGCCTAGCGTTCGCGCTCATGTGCCTCCCCCTCGCTCCACGCGAAACGTCTTCTCGTTGTAATCGACAACGACGACAGTCCCGTCCGCGTATTCCGTTTCGTAAACCCCTTCTGTGCGTTTGCTATGGCCGATCATTTGCAGATGATGGAGAGAGGCCAAACGGTTAAACGACTCGTATTCCGCCGACGCCTTCTCCTTCCATTGCGAGAATTGGCTTGTAAATAGGCCCCAGGTTTTCGTCTGCATCAACGTCCGGCTGCTCTCGGCCGTCAGAATAAAGGAAGGAACCGCTCCGTATTCGATCGCCCGCAGAAATTCGTCGTCGTACTGGCTGCGCAAATTGCCCGGTACCATGGAATAGGTTATATGGCCGTGCACCGCCATCGGGTAAAAAGGAACGGTCTCGTCAATTGCGTAATACTGATGCGTCTCGCCGGGGAACTGCTGGATATCGCTTAGGTAGCGGAGCGCATAAGCATTGCCGAGATAGGCGCTGCCGGCGCCTAACGTTCCTTGCGTCTGTTCCAGTATCCGGTTATAGAGATAAGCCGTATCGTTTCTTGTATAAGCAAATCGCGGATTATAATCGCGGAACACCGTTTCTCCAATCCCGCTATAATGGATGCCGTCCGCCCGGAGGACGGCGGCTTCGCTAATCAATTCCTGCGCATAGTTGTAGGTAATATTGGGATTCAGAAAGAAAAACTCGTAATCGAACAAGGTATCTCCTTCCACGGAACGGATCCCGTACGTCTTGGGCGGCAGCTCCGAACCTTCGGAATCCGCATGAGTCAATACCGCGTTCAGGTACACCTTGAAGCCCAGCCCATGCGCGGCATCGATAAACGACTGCAATCCCGGCTTGCCGCCGAGCTTGCGCTCGACATTTAGCCTCAAGTCCGGCGCAAGAGTTCCCTTGTGCTGCCAATTTTGCCAAGTGATCCGAAGTTCATGTACGCCCGCGTCCTTCAGCTCCCGGAGAATCTCTTCCCCCTGCGCGAACGTTGTCGCGATCTCGTATTGGCTGTCTCCGTAATAGATCGTGTCTCCGCCAACGAGGGTCAGATGCATCGGAATATGGGAGCTGGGAGCAAGCGCCGGTCCAAGCCCGCCTGTATCCAGCAGATGTTTCCTATACCGCCGGGCCATCCCCGAGTAATCCGCCTCGTCCTTTTCCATGAAATAATATTGGATCTGGCGGTCCTCCCGAAGCAGCTCGTTCTGGAAAACGCGGATCGCTCTTCCCCCCAAATTCAGGCGGCGGTTGTATTCCTCCCTGTAGATAAATCGGGTATTGACCGAATTGAATGTGCTGACCAAGCCGGGAGTCAATGCGCGGATGGCCGAAGCCTTTTCCCCTTCCGTAATAACGGCCAGGAAAGCCTGCTCCCCTTTTTTTATCCCGAATACCGGCATGGAGACGGTAACCGGGTCAAACGATTTGTTCGTCAGCTCGGGTCCGTAAACGTATTGGTAATAGCCCGCGCCCACGCGCTTTTGTTGCTGCGGGTATCGAATGAGCGCACCTGGTCCGTCAGGCACGAACATATATCCAGGCTCGGCGGTATCATCCTCCGCCGCTCCGAAAAACGGCAGCGGATCGATGGACAAAATGCGGAATGGACCCGATTCCGTGATGCTGGCTGCCGGAATAGCGACGTGGAAGCCGTTGTCCGTCAATCCGTACACAAGGCTGAAACGGAATCCAAGCTTCTCGAATTCGTAGTTCGCGGCAACCCCGTTGTCCGTTGCGGAGAATGACAGCTTTACGCCGGGATCCTTGCCGTTTACAACCAGACGCTGCGCTTTGTTCTGCTCCGCGTATTCCAAAATAAACGGCGACTCCAGATTCGTCCGAAGGATGCCCCCTACCGTCTGACTCTCCAACTGCACGGTCGTTGGATTGCTTCGCCATTGAACGCCGGACCGCAGCTCTTGGACGATAACTTGCCCTGACGCCGGATTGACTAGCAGCTCGAGGCGGTCGGTTCGGGCCGCGGACGCGAAACCGGCAGCGTCCCGTTTATCGCTTAACCAAGGGGGCCCCGAAGGGTCGGCCATAGCTGAAGCTTCATACGCGGGGATGTCCAGTTCGCTGGATATGCCGGGGCTGGACAGCGACCATATCGCCAGCCCGACAACGATGATTGCCAATGCCAGGCCGCCAAACAGCCATGTTTTTCTCCTGCCCGGATCCGCAATGGCCTTAATGTTAGGCAAGGACTGTCACCTCCTTGTAGAGCTGATAGAAGAAGTCGTAGAGATTGTAAGACAGTCCTGTCGTCAGACTGATAAACAGGAACAAGATTCCGATCGTAACGACTGTAATGGTGCTGTTTGCGATATTCTCCACGAAATCGAAATTATGAATAACCTGAGAGCTGATGATAAACAAAGCGCCGATCCAGAGCCACATGACCGTATGCAAGGAAGAGTAGAGAATGCCTTCCTCCAACACCAGGATGTTGGACAATAAGAGAATCGGCATGGTAAGCGTAATGTACGGAACAACTGCGAACAGGCTTGCCTGTACGACATCCCTGAATCGTCCCTCGCCGTCCTTAACGGTGCTGACCAAATAATTGGCAACAACCCAGGCCAGGATGGGCGCCAGAAAACCGATCAGTTCCGGCCAGAGTCTAAACCGGCTTAGGTCGACGGGGCGGAAAATAAATCCGGTCCAGTATAGTGCCGCTATCTTCGCAAGCACCAGCAGCAGCAGAAGCAGCAGCAGCGTAAAGACGGAAAGCTTGCGTCCCTTGATCCGGTAGAAGCCCTCATAGGGATGGAACAGCGTGTACCACGCGTCTTTTAGCTCCGCCGCGACGCGAACCAGAGGCTCCGGCAGCCTTCGTGTCGAGCTTCTCGCCAGAGTTCGAAGCCCGTATCGAAAGAGCAGCCATAAGGCAACGATGACTCCTGCGGCATAAGCAAAGTTTTGTTGAATCCATTCCAGTCTGTACGTCCAAAACGCTTCCGAATATCCCTCATTGTCGTACGACATTTTGAAGTAGGCCATGGCGTCGCGGGTACGCTCCTGCTTCTGCGCCACTTCTCCCAGACCGACATAAGTCAGGCTGATGATTTCGTTAAGCGACTTTACCTTGTTCCAGTTTGCTTCGCTCTTTTCGTAGTCGCCGATGTAATAATCGGCGGCAGCCGTAAGCACCGCATCCCCGAACTCCGTACGGTCGTAGGCTTGGGCCAGGCTTTGGTCGGAATCCAGCACCCACAGCCGGTTCCCCGAGTCGATGCCGATGCTTGCCGGATAGGAGAGCACGCCCCGTTGCTGCGGTACCTTCCTGCTCTTGCCGAAGGAAAAGAGCTGGGTGCCGCCCGGACTGTAGATGGAGATCATCGCATCGTATCTGTTCTCCTTCCGGTCCAGCACGTAGAAAAAATGGCGCTTATCCGTCGCGACGTCCACCATCTGGTCCGAAGCCGCGAAACGGGCGGACTTTAACGATTCGAAGCGGTTTACCCCTGCGGCAGTCAGCTTTCTGATCTGATCGTTTAACACGCCGGTCGTCGTGGCGAAAATATACCCGTCTTGGTCAATCGTGACGTTGCCGATCTCGGCGGGTCGCTTCAGCTCCTCCCTCGCAAGCTGTTCCTCCGTAAAGATCTGGCGCTTTAGCCGGTCCATCCATGTCCCGCTTGTTTTGTTGCTGCCGAAAAAACCGGTAAACTCGCCGCTGTCCCCTCTCATCCGGACCATCCCCTGATAAGAGCCCTTGGACACGATATACATAACGCCGCGATCGTCGACGGCCACCTTGACCGGCACGAAGAAGTAGCTGGCGGGCATTAAACCTTCCTCCGGCTTCTTGTACTCTCGGACGAAGGTTCCCCCTTTATCGAAAACGGCTATGCGCTGATTGCCCGTGTCCGCTACGTAGATATCTCCGGACGGACGGACGAACACCCCCTCCGGCGCCTTCAGCGCCCCGCTCCCTTCCGCGTCGCCGATCGCCCTTACCCACTCGCCTTCCCGGTTCAGCTCGATAACCCGGTTATTGCCCTTATCCGCAATATACAAATGATCGTCGGCCGCTATAAACAGGTCGGCCGGCTGCTTCATCGCCTGATCGCCCTGGCCGACAGCCGTATGGGACACGGTGTATACGTCCTGCATCCAGAACGTTCTCGTGCCCGCTCCTCCCGTCCCGTGGGAAATAAAGAAGGTATCATATGGCTGCCAGGCCGAGGAAGTACCGGGAAACAGGAAGAAAGCGGCCAGCAAAACAGCTATGAATCGTGTGTATTTAGCCATCACGTCAACCTCTTTCCTTAAAAATGCCGAGCGCCTTTATTTCACGCCGGAATGCACCATCGTCTCCATAATCCGTCGCTGGGCGAACAGGAAGATGATGAGATTAGGCAGAAACATTAGCAGCCCGGCAGCCGCTGCCATACCCTGACCGGCTACGGTATTCGCCATGCCGCTCGTCAGCGTCGTAATATAGTAAGGCAGCGTCTTCATCGTTTCGTCCTGCATAAACAGCGTGGATGCCGAAGCGTCGCCCCATACTCCCTGGAACGTAATGATCGAGATGGTTGCAATCGCAGGCATCGATAACGGTATGATAATGCGGATAAAGATGCGCAGCTCGGAAGCGCCGTCCATCTTGGCTGCTTCCAGCAGCTCCGCCGGTATCTGATCGATAAACTGCTTGATCAGGAATACCGCGACCGGAGAGGCGATAACCGGCAGGATATGGCCAAAGTACGTATTGTTCAGCTGCAGCCAGCCTACGATCAGATACCTCGGAATCGCTACCGTCTCCGGCGCGAACATGAGAGCCAGCATAATCATGGCCATTACCGCCTTCTTCAGGCTGAACTGAAGCTTCGAGAGCACATAGGCGGCCATGCAGCTGGAGAGGATGACGGCGACCATGGATGAGGCGGCTACGATAATGCTGTTGTAGAGATACCTAGAAAACGGCACGATTCTGGCCACCGGCCGCATAAACAGCTCATAGAAGTTGGTCAGCGTCGGGTCCTTCACCAGGAAGGTGGGCGGAAACAGGAACAACTCATGGAACGGCTTGAACGCATGATTAATAATGAACACGATCGGCAGCGACATAAAGGCCGCCAACAGGAGCAGGGCTAGCAGCAGCAACGTCTCGAACAGAGTGAGCCTTCTGATTTGTTTTACGATAGCTATCATGTTATTCACCGTCCTTCGGGCCGAATAGCCGGTAGCTGAGCTTCATCGCGGCATACGAGAACAGCAGCAGGACAACCGACAGCATGGAAGCATATCCGAGCTCGAAGCGAATGAAGGCATAGTCGTCGATATGGTTCAACATCAGATGGCCGGCATATTGCTTCGTAATCGGCATTCCCGTCAGTTGAACGGAGATGGCGCCCGCTTTGAGCGTGCCGACAATCGCCATAACGGCGCTGAACAGCATCTGCGGTTTCATCGACGGAACCGTAATATAATAAACCTCCTGCAGACGGGTGGAGATGCCGTCGATGCGCCCCGCTTCGTAAAGCTCCCGATTTACCGTATCGAATCCGGCCAGCATCGCCAGAAAGCCGACGCCGAACCCCATCCAGATCGTAACGACAATCATCACGTTGAGCAGATATTTGGGATTTTGCAGCCATAACACCGGCGTTTCGATCAAGTTGTAATTCATCAAAAATTGGTTTAAATAACCTACGTAGTCGCCGCTGAAAGCCGCTTGCCATACGACGACAAGAGCGATGCCGCCGGCGATCGAAGGCGCATAGATCGCAAGGGTAACCAGATCGCGAACGCTCTTGGGCAGCTGATAGATCAGCCAAGCAATAAAGAAAGTGAGCAAGTAGCCGATCGGTCCGACAAAAAAAGCGAATTTGATCGTATTCGGCAGCGCATGTTTCATGAACACCGTATCCTGCGTGATAAGCGAGATATAGTTTTTGAAGCCGGTAAAATGCGGGATCCGAAAGGCGTCATACGACGTAAAGCTCATCAGGATCGCCATAAGGACGGGCAGCAGGATAAACGCCGTAAAGCAAAGCAGAAACGGCGCCATAAACAGATAAGCGATGCGCTCGCGATATAAACTTCGGACTAGCCGCTGCAGCCGGCTTGGCGGCGCCGGATGTTTTAAGGCTGCCGATACCGCAAGCGTAGATGTAACCTGTTCTTTCATTTCGGCGTTTCCCCCCAATCATAGGGCTGATCAACGACCGGGAAATCCAGTCTCTGCCCGTTCCGGATGCCCAGATCCTGCTGCTTTCTTGCTATCTCGCGGGCCATGGCTACAAAGGAAGTGTCCAGAGAATCCTTGGCCGGAATCTTCTGCACAATCGTCCGGTTAAACGCAAATTCCATCTCGCGGGCGAGCAAGTACCCTCCAGGAAGGAACGGTACGTTGCGGTTCCATCGGTTCTGCTCCTTAATAGCCGCAATATGCTCCGCAGGCCAAGGCATGGCTGCCATCGCCTTCATATTGGCCGTATTCCAACGATATTCCGGCCCGTAAAAGGATTCGATCGCGTTGCCGTATTCCAGCTGAACGTCCGTGGACGTCCACCAATCGATAAAACGCCATGCCTGTTCCTTTTTATCGCTTTTGTTCAAAATCATCGCGGCAGTCATCGTGTTCATCGCCCATCTCGCTACGCTGCCGTCCTCCTGCACGGTCCCGGGCATCGGCGCGATCTCCCAGTCTCCGAGTATTTCGGGGGCGGAGGTCAGCAGTTGGACGTACGTATTAAAATCCGATACGCCAATCGGCATCGTGCCCAGCTTGAAATGCTGGAAAAATGCCGGAACCTCCTGGGGCAGATCGTATTTGCCGAACAGCTCCGTCCACAAGGAAAACGATGTATAGGCCGCTTCCGTATCAAACGCCGCTTCTCTCCCGTCCGGCGAATAAAATTCCACGTCATTTTGATAAAAGAAAGGAACAAAGTCCTTTGCGTTGTAATAAAATTGCATGCCGTTCTCCTGCAGGGTCGGCAGTATCCGCTGCAAATCCTCCCACGTATCCGGCGCCTCCAGCTCCAACTCCTTCATAATGCTCTTGCGGTAAAAGAGCAGATGGTAGGACTGGGTTTCGGGCAGCGCATATACGCCATTTTTATAACCAAATGAGCGCATGACGCCGGGATGAAAGCGTTCGGCCACTTCTTCAAAATTCGCGAATTGCGTCAAGTCGACGGACGCTTCGCGCATCGCGTAATCGACTGGCATATCCTGCACCAGACCAAGCGCGACATCCGGCTGATCTCCCCCCGCGTTGCTAAGCGTAAGCGCGTTCGCATCGGGCATGAAATTTACGTTGACCGCGATGCCGGTCTGAGGCGTGAAGCTTTGATCGATCATCTCCTGAAGCAGAGACGCATAGTCTCTCCCCCGGCCGACCCATATCTCGATCGCGTCCTTATCGTTTAAATCCCTGGCGTTGTAATTCAAATAGAAGGTGCGCGCAAAGTTGATTAACGTGTAAGACACCTTGGACAGAGTGGAGGTTTCCTTGTACGGATGGACGGCGGAAGGACTCCTGACGACGATATAATCCGCGGACATTCCCCCGTTTGCCATCTTATCCATCCAGGTGCCGATTCTCATCTGCAAGTCAGGGAACTTGCCCAGCCTGTTCGGAATTTGATTGATCTCCTCCAGCAGTCCGTCCAGAATCGCTACTCCGATCTTGAGAGACTCGGTCGTATCGTTCGTTTGGCCGTTCAAGCCGTTTAGATAATCCATGCTCAGCTTCAATTGATCCCGAAGGCCGGCAAGTTGATCCTCCAGATCAGGGAAGTAGCTCATCATATCCCATGTGCGGTTCGCATCGCCCGTATTCGTTCCATAGTCGCCCGTCAGCTTGCGAAGCTTCTGCTCGATGCCGTACAACTTGCGGATCGCCTCCTGCATCGAAAGCACAACCGGATTCAACGGCGAGATATCCGTTACCAGCCGCAACGTGTGCTCTCCCTTATTCAGATAGAAGCGGTAAGGCTCTCCCGCGCGGCTGCCGAGCGTATGCATCTCCAGCTTGCTGTTGTAAGGAAACGGATAATGAAGCAGCTCTTCGAAAGGCGTCTTGCCGTCGATCAGCACCGTCCGAAATGCGTTGGCTTTGCCGACGAAGCCCTGATAATATTTCACGTCGATTTCATACCAGCCTGCGGACGGCACTTCAAAGGTCCACTCCGCCCATTCCCCTGCCCTTTTCCATCGCTGGCCGTCCAGGACGTTATACAGCAGGCGCCCTTCGCCATCCGGAGATACGTTTGGTTCGTTGATCGTTCCGGTTTGCACCGAGGGGTGGGATTTCTGCTCATAACGCTCTCCTTCAAGAAGCGTGTACCACGTTTCGATAGCCGGTGGAGCGTCTGCCCGTTCAGGAGCGCCAGCCTGCTCCGATGTGCCTGCCCTCTCCAGATATTCCGCATAAGCGGGTATCGCTTCCGGAGCCGTCAGGCGGATTGGCCCCCAAGACATCGATTCGTTTTGCGCGGCGAACCGCAGCGTATGTACGCCTTTGGTCAACGGCAGCCGAAGCGGGACGGACGAAACCGCATAATTTGTTGCCGGAGCCGTTAGCCAGCCCACCGTCTCCACTTGCATCGATCGAATCTCGTTGCCGAGCGCATCCTTCCGGTAAGGAACATCCTTGTCCCTCCATCGTTTCAACAGCTCGATTCCATTTGCCTCCGAAAACGGAATTTCGCCATCAATCGATAACGCGTAGAACACCGAGCTGCTGCTGTCCCGCTTGGTCGGCATATAGGTCAGTTCCAGCTCGTACAAGGCATCCGCCGGAATTTCTACCGTCCATTCCACCCATCCCGCGCCATTTGTCCAGTGAAGAACCTCCTCGTTTAAATCAGCATCATATCCCTTCCGGACAGTCGCTTCTGCAGAAGCCGCGCTGTAAGCGGCCGGCTCGATTACAACTGGCGGTCCCGTATACGGCAGTATGCCCGACCCTTCCGCTTTCCGAAGCCGATCCGCGTAGAATAGGATGCCTTCTCCGTCTCCGCTGCCAAAATCCATCGCATCGGCGCTGACGACGGGAAAACTCTCTTCTCCTTGCAACCATGACCTGACGGCATAGCCCGACACAATCAAAGCCAGCAGAGCCGTATAAACCATCCATTTGCGAAGCATGATGCTCTACCTCCCGTATTGTGGTCAAAAAATGCCAAGATTGCCGCCCGATTCCGCATCAAAAAAATGAGCCATTTCCATCCGGAATCCGATGTCGATCTTGTCCGTCACATGAAATTTCGAGCCTGGTTCGATCGCCCTGGCGATCACACGGATATCCCCCATGCTCAAATACAGGTAAGAATCGGAGCCCATTAGCTCGATAACGTCGATAACGGCTCCATAGGAATCATTGGGCTCCTCCAGCGTCGGCTCAAGCAGCACATGCTCGGGACGAATGCCCATGACGACGTTCCTTATTTTTCCGGAAGCGAGGAACGGCTTATATTGGGGCGGAATCTCCAACCGCAAGCGCCTGTTGCTGAAATAATGCGTTCCCCCGTCCTCCTCGATGCTCCCTTCGATGAGATTCATGGCCGGAGAACCGATAAATCCGGCGACGAACAGATTGGCCGGCTGCCGATAAATAAATTCCGGCGCTGCCGCCTGCTGAATGATGCCGTCCTTCATGACTACGATTCTGGAGCCCATCGTCATCGCTTCCGTCTGATCATGGGTCACATAAACCGTTGTCGTCTGCAATTCCTGATGCAGCCTGATCAGCTCCGATCTGGTTTGGGTTCTCAGCTTCGCGTCGAGATTGGACAAAGGCTCATCCATCAGAAAAACCTCCGGCTCGCGAACGATCGCCCTGCCGAGGGCAACTCGCTGCTTCTGTCCGCCCGACAGCTGATTAGGCTTCTTGTCGAGCAAAGCGGAAATTTCCAATATTTTTGCAGCCTTCTTTACCCGGAGCTCAATCTCGTGTTTGGCCGTCTTCCTAAGCTTTAGGCCAAGCGCCATATTCTCGTAGACGGATAAATTGGGGTATAGGGCATAATTTTGAAACACCATTGCAATATCTCTGTCCTTTGGAGAGACATAATTGATATAACGATCCCCGATGTAAATCTCGCCTTCCGTTATGTCTTCAAGGCCGGATAACATCCGGAGCGTCGTCGTTTTCCCGCAGCCGGAAGGGCCTACCAGCACCACGAATTCCCCATCCTCTATCTCCAGATGAAAGTCGGTAACCGACGTTTTCTTTTCGGAACGGTACTGTTTGTATACATGATGAAAAGATACCCGAGCCATTTAATCTCTCCTTTATATCACTTTAATGTTTTTGTTTAACAGTATTTAAGCGAAAAACTCCCTTCCCCCTCCTATTTACATGAAATTTGAGCAGGCTTAAATTGGCTTACGACTAGCGCAAGCCCTTTAAGTCATCTTTTTTATAGTCGATGCTATATTTTTATTGTTTATATTGGTTGTAAGAAAGCTTCAGTTCATCGACGATTTTACGGTAATCTTCGGAAGCCGTCAGTTCGTTAACGTAGCTGTCCCAATCCGCCTCCGACATAACGCCCATGACGTACTTTACCTTGTTCCTTTCCAGATCCCGAGTCAGGTCGCCCCACTTGTCGCCCACAACGGGCGACGATAGATTAAACGCCGGATTGGCATACGTCGATTTGAGCTGCGAATCTTCGAACACTTCCTTATACCAGCTCACCCGTTCCGGATCGGCGTCCCATAGCAGATAATTGTCGGCTCCCGTATACGTTCCGTCATTCCATGTATAAGCCTCAATACCTTCGCTTTTGTATTTCTCATTGCGAATGATCTTGCCGTCCTTCACTTCGTGATGGATGCCTTCGATCCCATAAAGCGCAAGCTTTTGATACTCCGTCGACGACGTATAATCGATCAGCCTGAGCAGCCGGGGAATATCCTCCTTGGGAACTTTCGAGTTGATCATCAAATTGGTCCAAGAGCCTGTCGCCGCACTGGTCGTATATCCCTGCGGACCCTTAAGCACTTTAAGCGTCAACACATCCGCTCCCGGCGCGTTGCGGCTCAGGGTATCCAGCCAATCCGGTATAGTGAACATATGGGTATTGGATGCAACTACGGCGTAAGTGCCTTGCTTGAACAGATCCGTTTCACTGCCTTCGACAATGGGAAACTCGGGATGAATCGCCCCTTTTTCGTAGAGCATCTTCAACCAGTTCAGATAAGTCTTAAACGTCGGCATAAAATCCCGGTATTGAAAATTCCCTACTTCGTCAACCGACCAATTCTGAATGCCGGTAATGGCATTGGCAATGACATCCCCGCTTGACGTCGACTTCATGGCAATCCCGTATCGTTCCGGCGGATCGCTAAGCTTCAAAATCACATTCGTCAACTCTTCCCAAGTAGTCGGCGGCTCCAAACCAGCTTTCTCCAGCAAATCCTTTCGGACATGAACGGTTGTAAAAATCGGCGGATTGGGATGTCGGGGTATGCCCCAAATCTTGCCGTTATATTGCATGTTGTCCCATATTTCATCCGGGTACGCCGCAAGATTCGGATAGTCCTTCAAGCTCTCTCCCGTTAAATACGGGGTAAGATCATGGAACTTGCCGGCCTGAATCGCATCATGCGTCGCTGTCTCGTAAATGGGGTTGCTCGTAGGCACCTGGGTAATTTCCGCCAAATCTCCGGTGTTCAGCGCGACGCCGAGCCTCTCCTTGTAGCCGTTAAGGGGAATCCACTGCCAGCTGATCACCGTATTCGTCTTGTCTTCGATTTGCTTGCCGACGGCGTCCCCGCCCAGCGGCGGCGTGCCGTAAGCGATATTCGTCCATCGGACCTCTAGCGGCTTCTCGTCGGCTTCATGATTCGAGCCAACCGATCCTCCAGAGCCGGAGCAGGCGGCAAGGAACAGCATGGCAAACATTGCGGCGCACGACAGTCGTTTACTTTTATACGGTTTCATTCTTCGGACCTCCCGGGTTTATAAACACGCCGCCACGCTTCTTACTTGTATAGTAAATCTTGGCGGTCGACAGTTATATGTCGGTTTGAATACATTCATGATGTTTTCATCACCATTCCCTTTGTTCGCCATGCGAACCCCTCCTTTGCGGCAGCAATTCATAGTATAATAGGCTCATATTTGACAACGCTTACACCCGTTAGGAGGATCAGGCATGCCGGTCAAGATGACGATATTCCGCAAGCTGATCATCATGCTGCTGCTGTTAATCATCCCGATACTTATTCTGCATACTTATTCCAACCAGGTCAGCGTCAATGTTGTCCGCAACGAAATCAAAGAATCGAATCTGCAGCATCTCTCCTTTCTGTTAAGCCAGGCGGAGGCGACGTTGGAGCAACTGTCCATTGCCGCCAATACGATCGGGCGATTCCAGGTCATCGATGATTTGATCCATATCCATGAGAAGGATAATAATTACGACAAGGTGGTGATCAAGCAGGATATCATCGAGAAGCTGCGCTTGTCCGGCGCCTCCAGCAATTGGATCAATCAGTTTACGGTTTATTCCCCGCAGGCCGGAACTGGCGTAACGACCTTGAATGAAGCCGACTATACGAAGATGTTCGCTCCGGATCGGATAACGGAGAACTGGCTCTACAGGGAAACCTCGGAAAACGGCACTCCGATCGAACAATTCGTCAAACATACCGTATATCCGGGTTCGCGGCTCATCGTTGAAATCAGCTTTACGGTTAACAATATCCGCAACATGCTGGACCAGATCAAGATGACGGGCAAAAACGACCCCTTCTTTTATCACGAAGATAATCGGCCCATCCTAAACCGGTCCGCCGATCAGTCGTTGGCTAATGACGTCGTCCATTTTCTCAATGGAAGCGAGACAAACGATAGCGGCACGGAATACGTGAAACTTCAAGGAAAGCAGTACATGGTCAACTACGTAAAGTCGGACGCGCTGAACTGGACTCTCGTGGATTACGTGCCTATGGAATACCGGTTAAGTCCCATTAAAAACAGTTCGCTATTATTTTACGCTTCCATGGCCACCCTTCTTGCGATGGGCATCGTGGTCGCGCTTATGCTGTACCGCAACGTCCAGGTCCCCGTATCCCAATTGCTCCATGGCGTAAGAAAATTAGAGATGGGCAACTTCTCCGTCCGGCTGGCAAACAAACAAAGAAACGAATTCGGATTTCTGCTCCAGCGATTCAACCAGATGGCCGCCCAGATCGAACAACTGATCGAGAATGTCTACTCGGAACGGCTGAGGTCGCGGGAGGCTACTCTTAAACAGCTGCAATCGCAGATTAACCCCCACTTCCTTTACAACTCTCTTGCTTTCATCAAAAGCATGACCGAGCTTGAAGAGAAGGAGGCCGTTATCGCCATGACCTTGAACCTGAGCCAGTATTACCGGTACACGACCCGCGTGGAAAATCAGGAAACAACGCTGCGGGAAGAGCTGGAGCTCGTTAAAAATTATTTGAACATCCAAAGCTTGCAAATGCAGCGGCTGGAGTACGAGATTCATATTCCTGATACGATGCTGCAGCTTTCCATTCCGCGTTTGCTCCTTCAGCCGATCGTGGAAAACGCGATCATTCACGGGCTGGAGCCCCAGATGAAATGGGGCAGGATGTCCGTAACCGGCGAACGGGTTCATAACAAAGTCCGATTGATCATAGAAGACAGCGGCGAACCGCTGAGCGATCAAGAGCTGGACCGACTCAAGCAAAAGCTCGAAGCCCCGCTCGATGGCGAGATGGGCTGCGGGCTGTGGAACGTGCATCAGCGGCTGAAATTCCGGTTTGGCCAGGACGCCGGCGTCCTTCTGTCGCACGCCGCTCTTGGCGGACTATGCGTGACCCTTCAATGGACGGTCATTGACTAATTTTATCGGAGGTGGATTGCCATGCATCAAGTATTAATCGTTGACGACCACATGCATCTCGTGGACAGCATGGAGAAGACTTTGCCCTGGAGCGATATGGGGGTAAGCAGCGTGCACAAAGCCTATTCCGCCTTCGATGCGATGGAAACGCTGGAATCCCATTCGATCGATCTCGTCATTACCGACATTCGCATGCCCGTAAAATCCGGTCTGGAGCTTATCCGCGAAATTCGTTCCCGTTGGAGAACCATCAAAATCATCCTGCTGTCGGGTTATTCCGACTTCGAATACGCCAAAGAGGCCCTGCGCCAGGATGTCGAGGATTACTTGCTCAAGCCGGTTCCCGATGAGGAGCTTATTGCTTCCATTCGGCGCGTTTTGGAGAAAGCCTCGGTCGAATGGCACGCCGTCATCTCGAACCAAAGGGCGATTCAAACGCTTCAGGCGCATCTTCCTCTGCTCCGGCAAAACTTGCTGCTGGAGCTCCTGCAGGGCCGGAGCATGACGGAATCGGCGCTGCAGGACAAATTTTCGCTGTATCAGCTCCCATTCTCTACCGGCATTTCCGCATCCATGGCTCTCATACGGTTGGAGGATGATTTCGCCCGCCATGACGAGCATTCCGTGTCCTTATTCGAATACGCGATCGCCAATGTAGCAGCAGAGATCTTCCAAGACGACTTTAATCTGTGGAACTGTCGGGACGATTACGGCTATTTGGTCTTCATGATAGCTGCCACAGACAAGCTGACGGCGCAGACGGCCGACAAGAGAAAGCAGCTTCTGGAACAGCATGCCGTCCAGCTGCAGCATTACGTACATGTTTACTTAAAGGGCAGCATCTCCGTGCTGGTGAGCGAATGGTTTATGTTCCCGAATGATATCTCCGCTTATTACCAGAACTGTTTGTTCGCTTTCCGCCAGCGGATCGGGGACGAGCAGGATTTATTTATGACGTTGACCGGCAGCGAAAACAATCAAAAGATCGCCTCCTTCTCCAGTTTGTACGAACCGCCAACACTCAAGCAATGCATAGAAGCCGGCCAATGGAAGGAGCTGCACGCGAAGCTCGAGAGAATTTTTGAGGAATTATTGCGGGATTGGTCTCATTCCGAAGAGCATATTCTCGAGGTTTACCTCGAAATATGCGGGATGCTCACTTACATTGCCCACAAAAACCATAAGCGGCTCTCCGAGCTGATCGGCGAGGAATACGAGAAGGTCGTCGGCGGTCTTCCGTTCAAGACGGTCAAACCTCTGCGCGACTGGACTTTTCGCAGATTGGAACAGCTCTCCGACATCGTCGACCGCGAACGCAAGCATTCCCATGCCGCAATCGTCAGTCAAGTAAATGAATATATCGAACACCATTTGCAGCATGATGTATCCATTCAAACCGTGGCGAACCACGTCTTTCTGCACCCCTCCTACCTGTCCAGAATATACAAGACGGAATCGGGAGAGAGCTTTAGCGACTACGTGCTCAAGGTCAGGATGGAAAGGGCCGTCTCCCTGCTCCGCAACAAAGGAATCAAGGTATACGATATTTCCACGGAGCTGGGCTATAATCAGACACAGCATTTCATCAAAATGTTTAAAAAACATTTTGGCCTGACACCGCAGGAGTACCGCGAGCGGATGCTTTAAGTCTGCTTTAAGGCAGCGTTACTTCGTCGAATTGCGCTTGTCTAATCTCGATGGACGCTTCCCGAGTCTTTTTGTCGATAAGCTCCGTATAACGGTAGCTCATATATTTGTTTTTTACGTCTTGCCGCACCTGATCGAAGGGCTGCGCTTCCGCAGGCAGCCTGTTCAAGCAATAAAGCAAATACAGCGCATTGTTTGTTTCGATAATCCCGCTAGTCCCTCCCGCCGCGAGCTTCATCGCTTCTTGCCTCAGAACGCCTCCCGACATTTGGTCTTCGCGGGCGGTGGAGCGATCAAAAACTTGCTCTCCGTAGCTGCTCCGCTCTTCTTTTGTCTCATTGAGCTGCTCCGCAAGCACGGCGAAGCTTTCTCCCTGTTCCAGCTTGCCCTGCGCTTCCCGCATAAGCTCCCATGCCTGTTCCTTTTTCTTGAGATTAATCGCTCCGTCCTGCCCCATGTAGGAGATTCGGATTTTGTGTACCCGAACGGCATCCTCCCCCTTGTAATATTTCTCCTTGATCGTGTCGTAATATTGCTTTAGAAGAGGCTCCGTTAACGGAATCTCGGCTCCTTCCAATCTCGATTGCAGTTGAATCAGCAAATTGGCCGTCACGTATTCGAAGTAGGCCTCCTCCGTATACTGAAGCGGTCCGTAGATGACTTCATTCTTCTTTACCGCCTCCTTTCTGCGCTCGTTTTCTTTCGTCAGGTTTTTGAGAAAAGCGGGATAGGATATATCCTCGATAAGGCCTTTGCTTCGCGCCATCATCATCTGCTGCTTCGTCCGAACCACACTTTGAAGCGCTTTCATTCTTAGCCGTTCGATAGGCAGCTCTCCTTCATACCGGCTTGTCCAGAATCCAGGCGTTTCCTCCAGTCCATGCTCATGGTAATAATACATGGCAACGGCATGACGTTCCTTCTCCATGCTTTTCTGCAGCTCTGCGGCATAGATCGGCTCCCCGTCTACATACGCAACGATAACGGATTCCGGCTGTTCGGACAGGCGGTCTGCCAGAAAAAAACCGGACAGCAGCACGATCAAGACGCCGACTCCCGATGCGACCTTCGAGCTCTTGCTCCATCTGGGCATTGTTTTCCCTCCACCTTCGCAACGAATACAAAATATCATTTAACAAAGCTGCAATGCCGTAGATCAACATGCCGAGATGCCGAGCCAGCTTTACCTCAATATACTTATCGCTTATATCTGCTGTCAAGATGCGTTTCTCAATCGAAAAAAGGCCAAGGGATATACCCTGACCTTCTTTCGATTTTGCCAAACAATCGTTCGTTGGTTACACGCCTACCGAATGTTTCTCGCGAGCGAGCTTCGTCGCGTCGACCATGTTGCGCAGCGACGCAACCGTCTCATCCAGACCGCGAGTCTTCAGGCCGCAATCCGGATTGATCCAGAACAGCTTGGGATCCAGCACGCGCAGCGCGCGATCGATCATATTCGTCATTTCGTCAACGCTCGGCACGCGCGGGCTATGAATGTCGTAGACGCCAAGGCCGATGCCGAGACCATAAGTATTCTCCTCGAAGCTGTGGATCAGCTCGCCGTGGCTGCGCGAGGTTTCGATGGAGATGACGTCCGCATCCATCGCCTCGATGGAGTCGATCATGTCGTGGAATTCGCAATAGCACATATGCGTATGGATTTGCGTCTCCGGCTGTACCGTGCAAGTCGTCATGCGGAACGCTTTGACCGCCCAGTCCAGATAGTTGGCTTGATCCTTCTCCTTTAGCGGCAATCCTTCGCGGACGGCCGGTTCGTCGACCTGGATCATGCCGATGCCCGCTTTCTCCAGCGCTTCTACCTCTTGTCTCAGCGCATAGGCCAGTTGATACGCGATTTGCTCGCGCGTTATATCTTCGCGAACGAACGACCAGTTCATGATCGTGATCGGACCCGTCAACATGCCTTTAACAGGCTGTTTTGTCTTGGATTGCGCATATTGCGTTTCTTCTACCGTCATCGCTTCCTCGAAGGCAACGTCTCCGTAGATGATTGGCGGCTTCACGCAGCGTGAACCGTAGGACTGCACCCATCCGAATTGCGTAAAGGCAAAACCCGCCAGCTTCTCTCCGAAAAATTCGACCATATCCGTGCGCTCGAATTCTCCATGTACGAGAACGTCGAGGCCGATGTCTTCTTGCAGTCCGATCCAGACATCGATTTGCTCCCGAATAAACGCGTTATATTGCTCGTTGCTCCACTCGCCTTTGCGCCACAGCTGACGTGCCTTGCGCACTTCGGCTGTTTGCGGGAAGCTGCCGATCGTCGTTGTCGGGAAAATGGGCAGTTGCCATTTCGACTGCTGCGCGGCATGACGATCCCCGAACGGTTTGCTGCGCACAGGTTCTTGACCGTTAATGGCTGCGACAGCCGTTCTGACTTCCGTCCGATTACGGGCTGCGGAACGGCCAAGCGCACCGACCGCCGCTTCACTGCTCGACAGCTCTTGCTCTACAGAAAGTTCTCCTCCGTTAATCGCTTTCGTGAGCACAACCAGCTCGGACAACTTCTCATTGGCAAAAGCCAGCGCGTTCTTAAGCTCTTCGGGAAGCTTCGATTCCGATGCAGTGGTAACCGGTACATGCAACAAGCTGCATGACGATTGAATAATAAGCCGGTCGGACGTTACGATGCCTTCCAGTTCGCGAACCAGCTTCAGCTTCTCGCGAAGATCC
Organism: Paenibacillus sp. MY03; assembly: GCF_002165585.1. Lineage (NCBI taxonomy): Bacteria > Bacillati > Bacillota > Bacilli > Caryophanales > Paenibacillaceae > Paenibacillus > Paenibacillus sp. MY03. Next base: position 234,378 of record NZ_MXQD01000012.1, read on the forward strand.
GCTCTCCAAATTCCGCGACCGTCGATGATGCCGGCGCCAAGCGTTTTGTCCTGCGGGAAGCCGAACTCGCGAATGGCGGCCAGATTGCCTTGCAAACCGTGCACGAAGTCAAGTCCGATTCCCGCAACAGGCAGAGCGACGAGGTCCGTGTAAAACTCTACGGATTCGAAATACGTTTGCAGCAGGATCTTCAAGGAAGGAACCGCGCTCGCGATGGCGCCATAAATTCGTTTCACACGGTCTATATCTTCTGCGCTTACGTTCGTGGCAAGCACGGGTTCGTCGACTTGGACCCACTCAACGCCTTCTTGCGCAAGCTCGCCTAGCACTTGGATATACAGAGGCAACAGACGGTCGATCCAGCTATCGAGCTCCGAAGGTTTGTAGCCTTTGGAGAGCTTCAGGAAGGTCAGCGGCCCGATCAGGACGGGACGGCCCTCGATTCCCAAAGTTTCCTTGGCTTCTCTGTAAGCGATAAGCGGCTTGTTCTCCGTCAGTACAGGCTGTGCGCCGTCGAGCTCCGGTACGATATAGTGATAGTTCGTGTTAAACCATTTGGTCATCTCGCTGGCCGTCGCTTCTTTGGTGCCGCGAGCGATCCCGTAATACAAGGATGGCTGTACGGGACCGCCTTTGTAGCCGAAACGGGCAGGTACGATGCCGAACATGGCCGCCGTGTCCAGCACTTGATCGTAATAGCTGAAGTCGCCTACCGGAATGTAGTCGATGCCTTGCTCCTGCTGTTTGCGCCAGTGATTGACGCGGATGTCGCGCAGTTGACTCTCGAATTCGTTTTGCTCCAATTTGCCGGCCCAAAATGCTTCCAACGCCTTTTTCCATTCCCGGTTTCCGCCGATCCGCGGATATCCCAATACGCTGCTTTTTGCCATCCTCCAACACTCCCTATCTTTGTTACCAACAAGATATCATGGATATGGAGATATAGCGTAACTTGTCTTTTCTATATCTGGTCATAGCTATTACCTATAACGGAAGGTTAGTTGAATTAGTTATGCCGACCATTGCGACGTAACTCGTTGTAAAAAAACGCTCAATCACGGGGCCACCGCTTCCTTGAGCGCTTCGATATAGGCCGCTCCGAGAACGGATAACGGCATGTTTTTCTGCGCGATCCACCCGACGTTGATCACTTCGTCGATCGCCAACGGCACGGGGATGATTTCGTTGCCGTTCAGATCGGAGCTCAGCACGCCGGTCGAGATCGTATAGCCGTTCAAGCCGATCAACAGGTTGAAAAGCGTCGCACGGTCGTTGACGGTAATGCTCTTTTTGCGCGACAGCGTGCTCAGAATCTCTTCCGAGAAGTGGAAGGAATTGTATTCCCCTTGATCGAAGGACAAGTACGGATAATCCTGCAGTTCGTCGATCGTCACGACCTTTTGCCTCGCCAGCGGGTTATGAATGCTAATAAAAACATGCGGCATGGCCGTAAACAAGCTTGTAAATTGCAGGTTCGCGGACTTAAGCAGTTTGTCGATGACCCCTCTGTTGAAATCGTTTAAGTATAAAATCCCGATCTCGCTGCGCATCGTCTTGACATCTTCGATAATTTCATAGGTCTTCGTCTCGCGAAGCATAAGCTCGTATTCCTCATGGCCATGCTCCCGTACGAGGCTGACGAAGGCGTTGACGGCAAAAGCATAATGCTGCGTGGATACGGAAAAATGTTGCGGCGAAGGCTTAGCGTTTAAATAACGACTCTCCAGCAGCTCCGCCTGCTCCACTACCTGCCGGGCATAGCTCAAAAATTCGACGCCTTCCTTGGACAAGGTTATTCCCTTGTTTGTTCGCTCAAAGATCGAGATGCCCATCTCTAATTCCAGTTCCTTGATTGCGTTCGACAAGCTCGGCTGTGAAATAAACAGTCGTTTCGCGGCTTCGTTAATGGACCCTCTGCTCGCCACTTCAATGACGTATTTTAACTGTTGAAGAGTCAACGGATCGCTCTCCTTTCACCTAGCTAATTCATAAAGGACTTTATTTTTTGTTCCACGAATCCTTAAGCGGAACGATCCGGTTAAACACCGGCCCCTCGTTCGTTGAAGGCCCATCGTCCGCAACAAAATAACCATGCCGGAAAAACTGCAACCGGTCTCCGGGCGCTGCCTTGGCCGCAATCGGTTCGAACTGAGCGGCATACAATTGGATTAGCGAGTTGGGATTCAACCACTTCGACCAATCCACTGCATCCTCCTTGGGAATGTTCTCATCACGGAGCAGTCGATCGTATAGCCGTACTTCTCCCGCTGCCGCATGCGCAGCTGATACCCAATGAATGGTGCCCTTCACCTTACGTCCGGCAAAACCCGTTCCGCTCTTCGTTTCGGGATCGTATGTGCAGTGGACCTCCAAAATTCCGCCGCTTTCAGGATCTTTTACGACCTTCTGACAGCGAATGAAGTATGCGCCCTTAAGCCGCACTTCGCCTCCGGGCTGCAGCCGATGATACCCCGGCACCGGGTCCTCCATAAAGTCATCCTGTTCGATATAGATCGTTCGGGAGAAAGGGACCTCCCTTGATCCCAGCTCGACATTCGAAGCGTTATTTTCGACTCGCAGCATCTCTTCCGTATCTTCCGGATAATTTGTGATCACGATTTTCAGCGGCCGAAGCACGGCCATTACGCTTATAGTCGATTCCTTCAGGTCTTGGCGCAGGCATTGGTCCAGAAGCGAGATATCGACCGTGCTGTAGGATCGGATACTCCCGATTTCCTCAATAAAAGAACGAATGCTTGCCGGCGTATACCCCCTTCGTCTCAAGCCTCTAAGCGTTGGCAGTCTCGGATCATCCCAGCCATCTATATGTCTTTCCTCTACAAGCTGGCGCAGATAACGTTTGCTGGTCACAACGCCGGTCAACCCCACTCGCCCGAATTCCCGCTGTCTTGGCGGTTCCTCGTATCCAAGCTCAGCAAGTACCCATTCATACAAAGGACGATGATCCTTGAATTCGAGCGAGCATAACGAATACGTAATCCCTTCGATCGCATCCTGAATCGGATGGGCAAAATCGTACATGGGATAGATGCACCAAGCCGCCCCGGTTCGGTAATGATCGGCGTGAATGATCCGGTACAGCACGGGATCTCTCATGTTCATATTCGGCGATGACATGTCGATTCGTGCACGCAGCACCTTGGAAGCCGTTTTGTATCGGCCTTCCTTCATTTCTTGGAACAACGCAACGTTTTCTTCGATGGAACGATTGCGGTACGGACTATCCACGCCCGGTTCGGTCAACGTGCCCCTGCCCGCCGCCAACTCGTCAGGCGACAAGTCGCAGACGTAAGCTTTTTCCTTCTTGATCAGCGTCATGGCGGCCTTAAAGATCATCTCCGAATAATCCGATCCGTAGTAGACATGGGACCCTGGATCGAAGCCGAGCCACTTGATGTCTTCGAGGATCGCCTCCGCGTAAGCGGCATCCTCCTTGAGCGGATTGGTGTCGTCAAATCGCAGATGGAACCGGCCTCCGTACGATCTCGCGATTTCCGCATTTGTCATGATCGCGTACGCACTGCCGATATGGAGATAACCGTTCGGCTCCGGCGGAAATCGTGTTGCCATAGGGCGATGAAACGGGTAAGTATGCAACTCTTCGCGTATAAGATTGGCCAAGTAGCCTTCTTCGGTTTTGTTAATATCGGTTGACATGGCAGACTCCTCCTTATGAGCATAGCTGCAATTTGAACCAAGGTGAAACGGCTGTCGCCGTTCTTTGGCGGTGCTGCGCGTTTCATTCCGAGAATTATAGGTCAAGTATGGAGTAAACTTATACTTTCCTGTAATTTAAAAAAACTTCACCTCCAAGACTTGTCGTCTTGGGGACGAAGTTGTTCGCGGTGCCACCCCAGCTTTATCAATATGTCGCCATATTAACCTCTTCAAGTACGGCATGCGCAAACTCCCCGCATGATTATACTCTAGCTCTGTAACGGGAGCTCCCGTCTTACCATCCTCGGGTCCGATTCCGGTAAGCCGCTCTGAGGCTTGGTTCGGCGAATGTCACTTGGCTCCTTCTCAGCTGCCGGAGCTCTCTGTACAAGATCGTTTTCCCTACTCTTCTCTTCGTCGCATTTCAGATATGGGGACTATTCTAACAAATGAAGCTCCTGTTTGTAAATAGCCCGCTTGCCGGTTCATGAATGATATTGCAGACGGCTATGTTGCCTGTTCCCGACGTTTCGCGTTCGACCATAACAAAACCGGAATAAGCAACAAGGACAGAAGTCCTCCGGCAAGCGACAACGTAGCGTAACTGGAATAATCCACGATTACGCCCGACAAGGCGCCTCCCGAAGCGCCTGCAAGGGCAACGAGGACATCGATGTTCCCCTGCGTTTTGGCTCGAACGGATAACGGAGTTGCATCTACGATTAGCGTCGTTCCGCTTATCAAACCCAGATTCCAGCCCAGTCCAAGCAGCGCGAGTGCCGTAATGAGTATCGGCATGGAGTCGCCAGAACCGTACGCGGACAAGAGACCGGCGGCAAGCAATACGATTCCCGCAGCCGATGCCATCCGCATCCGCCCGATTTTATCAATAAGAAGGCCTGTAAACAACGACGGCAAGAACATGGCGCCTACATGGATGCCGATGACGATGCCGACTTGCGACAAGCCATGTCCGTGATGTTTCATATGGACGGGCGTCATGGTCATAATCGCGACCATGACCATCTGCGTAAGAAGCATAACGGTCGCTCCTGCCGCAAGGCCTCTTTTATTGATTACAGTCAACAGCTCCGGGCCTTTGCCGCCGCTCTTTAATCGCTCCTGTTCCGCAAGCGCGCGTGCCGCAAAAAAGGGATCCGGACGAAGCAAAATAAACACGATCAGTCCAGCCAACAGAAAAGCTGCGGCTCCTAAAATAAACGGACCCGCTAACGGAGGAATGCCCCACGACCGGGCTACGTTCCCCATCACTTCGACGAGATTAGGACCCGCCACGGCCCCGAATGTCGTTGATACCAACGCCATGCTGACGGCGGTCGCGCGTTGATTCGGTTTCGCCAGATCCGTGCCCGCATAACGGGCAAGCAGATTCGTCGCAGTACCTGCTCCGTAGACGAACAAGGAAACGAATAACAAAACGATGTTTCCGTAAACGGCTGCTATAATGACGCCTATCGCTCCCAAGCCGCCTGCTCCGAACCCGATGACAAGACCCGGTCTTCGCCCCAGACGTTGCGTAAACCGGCCAATCAGGAAGGCGGTCAGCGCCGAACCTAATGTCAGAAGTGCCGTCGGTAAGCCCGCATAGCTGGCTGTCCCTAACATATCTTCCGCAAGCAGCGCGCCGACCGTAACCCCTGCTGCCAGTCCCGCACCGCCGAACAATTGCGACAACAGAACGACGATCATCGTCCGTTTAAATAGATGTTGCTGATTTATAGATTCAATAAGACAAACCTCCTCTGATCCTTTCATTCACCAAGAATAAATGTATTATGAACGATATCGGCAAGTTCCGCCATACCCGCGAGCAGAAAATGAATGAAACCGGACAAAAATGGTTATTTAAAAGGTAGGTCCCAAACCAGGTCCAATCTTATGAGGAGTTGATTACGATGGCAGGATTAAATATCGGTATTATTTTGGGAAGCACGAGACAAGGTCGCGTTAGCCCGCAGGTGGGGCAATGGGTGAAGGAGGTTGCGGATCGACGCGGCGACGCCAATTACGAAATCGTCGATATCGCCGACTACAAGCTGCCTCTTCTTGGCGAAGAGGACGCGACGGAACAGGCAACGGCGTGGAATACGAAGCTGGCGAGCCTTGACGGCTTCGTTTTTATCGTAGCAGAGTATAACCACAGCATCACGGGGGCGCTTAAAAACGCGCTTGATTACGCTCGCGACTCCTGGAACAACAAAGCAGCCGGCATTGTCAGCTACGGCTCCGTTGGCGGCGCTCGAGCAGCCGAGCATTTGCGCGGAATTTTGGGAGAGCTGTCCGTTGCCGATGTTCGCATACACGCCGCATTGTCCTTGTTTACGGACTTCGACAATGGCGAGTTTAAACCGGCGGATCTGCATCTGACGAACGTAAACGGCATGCTGGACCAAGTACTCGCTTGGAGCGGCGCCCTTAAAACTCTGCGCATCTCATAATCCACCATCAGCAAACATCATGATAAAAGGCCGATCCACGTCACAATATTGAGACGATGAATCGGCCTTTTTATTTTTCCATCTAAAAAGAATGTATTAGGTTTTTTGGACTGCATCTGCGAGAACCTGCAAGCGGTTGACCGCTATCTCCGCAAGCAAGGCTGCTCCAACGGGAAGGCATTCCTCATTCAACGTATATTTCGGATGATGCAGGCCGTATGCCGACTCGGCGTTGTCCGGCGGACCGGAGCCCAGCCAGAAAAAGCAGCCCGGAATCTCGTTCAAATAAACGGAGAAGTCTTCTCCGGCGAGCGTCGGCTTGGCTTCTTCTCTCGCTTCTCGTCCGATCAGGCCGTCAATAATCGCTTCGGTCGCCTCCGTCTGTTCCCAATGATTCATGAGTACCGGCACTTGCTCGATGTATTTCAACCGCGCTTTGCATCGATGACCCTCAGCGACGTGATTGACGATTCGTTCGATCCGCTCCGGCAATGTCACGCGGACTTCCGGATTAAACGTGCGCACAGTGCCGGTCATCATGGCATACTGCGGAATAACGTTGTTGGCATTGCCGGAGGTTATGCTGCCTATCGTAACGACTACGGGCTCGAACGGGGACAGTTCCCGGCTTACGATTCCCTGCAAGGATTGTATAATGGCTGCGGCGCAGACGATGGGATCGATGCTCTGATCGGGGATGGCGCCATGGCCGCCTTTTCCCTCCAGCGTAATTTCGATCCGGTCCACGGATCCCATCAACGGTCCTTGTTTCGTCGCAACCTTGCCAGCCGGCAAAGTCGGCAAGTTATGCAGCCCATACAACTCACGAACATCTTGCAGCGCCCCATCCATTATCATGGCGTTCGCGCCGGCGTTCACTTCTTCGGCGGGCTGGAATAGCAGGCGCACAGTGCCGGGCAAACTTTGTTGCCGGTGCAATTGCTCCAGCAGCTCCGCTGCTCCGATCAGCATCGCCGTATGGGCGTCATGCCCGCAAGCGTGCATCAGACCGGGTCGTTCCGATGCAAAGTCGAGATCCGTCTCCTCCTGAATCGGCAGCGCATCTATATCTGCGCGCAACGCAACCACCGGGCCTTCGTATTCACTCCCGATTTCGGCGATAATTCCATGTCCTCCGACATTGGCACGATAAGGTATGCCGATTCGATCTAATTCGCGGCAAATCCTCTCTGCCGTTTCAGACTCCTCCAAGCTTAGCTCGGGGAATCGATGGAGCTCCCTGCGCCACTCGGTCAGGGCGGGAGCCAGCCGTTTCGCTTTTGCCAGCATATCGAATGGATTCCGGGAAGATATCATTCTTTTGCCTTGCCCCCCTTGCCATAAAGCTGGTTCATAATTTTCCGACCCGTAGGCGTCTGAGCAAGTCCGCCCTTGGCGGTCTCCCGATGTTTCTCCGGCATAGCCGCTCCAACCTCCAGCATGACATCGATTACTTCGTCCGATGGAATGACGCTGCGAACGCCGGCGAGTGCCATATCCGACGCGGCCAGCGCCGTTACTGAACCAAAGCCGTTGCGTACGATGCATGGAATTTCGACGAGGCCGCCTACCGGATCGCAGATGAGACCCAGCGAATTTTTTAAGGCGAGTCCTACGGCATGCACCGCTTGCTCTGGCGTTCCGCCGCGAAGCTCCGTTAATGCCCCGGCCGCCATCCCGATTGCGGAACCAACCTCTGCTTGACAGCCGCCTTCCGCCCCGGAGACAAACGAATTGTTGGCAATGACATAGCCGATTGCGCCTGCCGCAAACAACCCGTACACCATATGCTCATCGCTCCAGCCGAATCTCTCCTGCGTGCTGACGAACACGCCGGGAATGATGCCGCAGCTGCCGGCGGTTGGAGTTGCGATCACGCGCCCCATCGAAGCGTTTACTTCCGATACCGCAAGCGCATAAGCCATGGCCGTACAAGCCGACTCGCCAAGCGCAGGCATGCCTGAATCCGAGAAATAGGTCAGAACCCTTTTGGCATCGCCTCCCGTTAAGCCGCTTCTGGACGTTGTATCTTCCTGAAGTCCCTTTCGTACCGCCTCTTTCATCACACCGTAATAGGCCGTCATTTGTTCCATGACGGCGGCTTCGCTAGCGCCGGTTTCCAGGGATTGCTCCAGAACCATCAGTCGTCCCATCGTTAGCGATTCGGTCAGACACAGCTCCTTCAGCTCATTGAGAGTCGAAAATCTCATGACTGCGCCTCCTTTTTCATCAGATCGATGATGCAGACCTCGTTGACGTCGGTCAGTCGTTCCAATCGTTGCTTGGCTTCCGGCAGTAGCCTTTCGTCGCTTTCGATGACGGTCAGCGCTTCGCCGTTGCGCATCTTGCGGTCCACTTCCATATAGCTGATATTAATGCCGGCTTGTCTGGCAATATCCGATATCTCTGCAACCATCCCTGTACGATCCTTATGGTAAATCAGCAGGGTCGGATAGACGGCCGTAAATTTCACGTCGAAACCATTTACATTAATAATTTCAATGCTGCCGCCGCCGATGGAACAGCCCGTCATCGTTACTTTGCGACCGTCTCCTTGCAGAAGCATGGTTACCGTGTTCGGATGAACGTTCGGCCGTGTCATCGGCACGAATTTAATTTGCATGCCGAGCTGCTCGGCATGCTGTATGGAATGCCGGATACGCACGTCGTCGGTGTCCAGATCCAACAGTCCTGCAATGATCGCGAGATCCGTTCCATGGCCGACGTAAGTGTCGGCGAACGATCCGTAGAACCGGATTTCCGCCTCATTCGGCATAACGCCTAGCGCTTGCCTGGCGCATCTGCCGAGCCTTACGGCGCCGGCTGTGTGTGAGCTGGAAGGGCCGATCATGCTCGGGCCGATTATCGAAAAAACGTCCTTGAATCGCAAGCGGGTTCCCCTCCGTAATGTGCGCCTCTAATCGTTCGCCAGCCACTTCGTTAAATTCGCCTTAACGAATTCGTCGTCATGCAGATGCGGGTATTGCTCATATACGCGGTCGATCTCTTCCGATTGTCCCGGGGAAAGCTTCTCGTCCGGGTTCAAGCACCAGGTGCCGCGCAGCAAGCCTTGTCTTCTTAACACTTCATGAATGCCCGGAATGCAACCTTCGAAGCCATGCGCCGGATCAAAAAATGCCGCGTTGGAATCCGTCACCTGGATATTCCGAGTCAACCATTCCTTGCTGAAGACGCCTTCCTTCCGCACGGCTTTAATCTCTTCCAGCAGCTCAACGGCTTTATTCGTCCATACGGCCCAATGGCCAAGCAAACCGCCGACGATCGGCTTCTCTACGGTCTCGCCATCTACATTAAACCGATACGTCGTGAGCAGGTCCGCGACGATATTATCATCGTTGCCCGTATATAAGGCGATCTCGTCCCGACGCGAAGAAGCGCATACCGCACGCACGACATCGATCGTCTGATAGCGATTAAACGGCGCCATCTTAATCGCTACGATATTAGGGATTTCGGCAAAAGCGCGCCAGAATTCATAGCTAAAAATCCTTCCTCCGACGGACGGCTGCAGATAGAAGCCGATGACCGGCATGATCGCCGCGATGCGCTCAGTCCGTTTGAGGATTTCGTCTTCGCTCCAGCCCTGCAGTCCGCCCATGCTGAGCAATGCCGCGTCGTAGCCGAGTTTTTGGGCAAGCTCGGCTTCCCCGATCGCTTGCTCCGTCCCTCCGCATACGCCGGCAACCTTGATAAATGGCCGGCTCAGCCCCGCGGCATCCACTTCTTCGGCTGCCATTCGCAGAACGGTCTCGAACAAATTATGCTGCGGTTCGCGGATTTCGAATTGCGTAGAGTGAACGCCTACGGCAATGCCGCCCGCTCCGGAGGCGATATAATATCTCGATAAGGCTCGTTGGTAGTTTTCGTCCAGTTGACGGTTCTCATCCAAAGCGAGCGGATGCGCTGGAATGACGAGCCCATCCTGCAAAGCTTTCAACAGTTCCGGCGATAACGTTTGTGCAGCCATTAGAAGTTCCCCTTTCGTTCTTGAAAGTGCGTCGGCTTATTCCAGGTTGCGCCGCCCTGCAGCACCCACTCCGCCGTCCAATCGATCATTTGAAGCAGAGAAACGCGTGGATAGCCGAATAATTGATGCGACTTGGCCGCATTATTAAGCAGCGCCGTCTCGGATTCTGTGCCTTCAAAGAGCGCTTCCTTGCCAAGCCGCTTCGCAATTTCGGTTGCCGCCCATCGGATGGATACCGTCTCCGGCCCCGTAATATTGATCAGCGTCGGCGGGCTGGAGCAATGATTTAAGCTTCTAAGCGCCATCGCGTTTGCATCGCCTTGCCAAATGACGTTGGCAAAGCCCATCGTCAAATCGATGGAGCGGTTCTCTTGAATCGCCTTCGCCAGCTCAAGCAGCACGCCGTATCTCATGTCGATGGCGTAATTGAGACGGTACATGGCCATCGGCGTGCCGTTTTTGTGGGAATGGTATTCGAAGATCCGTTCTCTTCCCAGCGTCGATTGCGCGTATTCGCCAAGCGGCTCCGGCGCAACCGATTCGCTGGCGCCGCCGCTGCTGACCGGCTTGAACGGATAGATATTGCCAGAGGAGAACACGACGATCCGGGAATCCTTGAACTTCTCCGCTACGCGGCCGGGCAGATAAGTATTCATCGCCCAAGTAAAATGTTCGTTGCCCGTTGTACCGAACTTGTTGCCGGCCATATAGATAACGTTCGCCGCATCCGGCAGCGAAAAGAGCGACTCGTTGTCCAGCAGCTCGCAGGAGATGGTCTCCACGCCGAACTCTTCCAGTTCTCTCCTTGCTTCCTGATTGGAAAATCTTGAGACGCCGATGACCCGTTTATTCAAGCCGCCTTCGCGTATCGCGTTCATCGCCAATCTGGCGAGACTGGGCCCCATTTTACCCCCTACTCCAAGCAGAATAATATCGCCTTCCACCTTCGACAAATCACTCACCAAGGCTTGTGACGGCTCGGCCAGCTTGGCTTCCAGTTCCGTTATCGTTTTCATATATGTGATGACCTCCAATCGTATGATTACGTACATCTTACGACCGAGAGCCATATAAAGACAAGTCTTTAAATTGACTTTATATAGCGACAAAAAAAGGACAAATCGCTTTCATTACAACGACTTGTCCTTCAGAAAGGCGAAACGGAAGAGCTGGCGCGGCCGGCCTTTAGGCACTTTCTCCACACCCGAGACCTCCACGAGTCCGTTATCCGTCCATTGCAAAACCAAGCGATGCGCGCTCCGAACCGAGATGCCGAGCGTAGCCGCCAAGTCGTGAACCTTGTATTCGTATTTGCCCGTCTTGGCCATATTCGCAAGCAATCTGCTGAGATAAGCGCTGGTCATGCCGGCATCCTCCGCTTGCCTGATCAGGGCTGGTTCTGTAGGAGCAAGCACCGATTGCACCGGATCGGACATCTCGAGCGGGCCGATTACAGTAGCGTCTTCCCTGACGATAAATCCGGTATTGCCGCCTGCTTCCCGGGATTTGCGAAGCGCAATTCGCGCGTTCGTGCCTGCTTCGTTTGCAGTCAAGCCGAACCCGATGCCGACGCTTAGCGAGATGCCGAAGCTTTTGTTTGCATCCTTCGCTAAAGGAATCGTCTTGTATCCGCCCGTCTCCCGCTCGAATATGCCCCGGGTCGTGCAGAATAGAAATTCGTCTCCGCTTGCAGACATGGAGTAGCCGTCCAGTGATTCGACATAGCCGAGCACCATCCGGTGGATGTCCAGCTTCAGCTTCTGAACCTCGTGTTCGTTATGCCTCTGCATGACAAGCTTGCCAAAGTCATCAACTTTGATCATGCCGACAACAATCTGCGATTCCTTGCTTCGACGCGATTCTGTGGATAAAAGCGCGCGCTCCAAGGTTACGATAATATCCTGCTCCGAGGGCAGCAGCCATTCGTTCGGAATACCTTTTATGTCTAGCAGCTCCGCGACGTCTCCATTGCCAGTAAACGCAATGGAGCAAGCTCCTTCTGTTACGTTCGCGGCATGAAATGCGACCAGCTTATCGGAGCCCGCATGCGCCGGTCCGTCATAGACGATCAGCTTTGTATCCTCGAGCCCGAGATCCTGGAGCGTTCGCGTAATGATATTGCGGGTAAGCGTATCGATGGAGATGCCGCTCTCGAGCTTTCCGGCTTGCATGGCTTTAAAGATCGCTTTATACAAGCCGGCGCCGGTCAACGGCAAGTAATGAACGGGAATGGAAGCCGGCAGCATCTCCTTCACTTTGCGATGCGCCTGGGGACCGGATAGCAGCAGCACCTCCACTTCCTCGCTAAGCCGCGTCGCGACGTTGGGCACCTCTCGCTCATGTTCGACGACGACGGATACGGGCAAGAACGTTGGGAACGACTTTAATACGGCGAGAGTCTTCGAGACAATCGTTTCCGTTCCGATAATTCCGATCTTGATCTGCATACTAATCTGCACCTCTTAGCCTGGCATAGTTGAATGCTACTCTTTGGCATTCGCGAAGGTTAGTCCATGTTCCTCTAACGACGCTTTTAAAATACGAATCGCTTTGGGCCCCATGCCGTGGAGACGCAGCAACTCGGCTTCGGTTACCGACGTCAACTGATTAAGCGTCGTAATGCCGACATGGTTCATTGCCCGCTCGGCAGGTCTGGATGTTTTGGGCAGCGGAATGGATGTTTGACTCATCATCAATCTACTCCTTTGTCTCGATTAGACATCGCCTACGGCGTATCCGAAACATTGATTGCTTTAGGTTTGTACCCTATCCCCCTGATCGCAAAGAGGGCGAACGCCAGTCCCAGAAACAAGAACAAGCTATTAGGCGAAACATATCGAAGCCCAATACCGCCAAGCATCGGCCCTGCTATGCTCCCCAGGCTGAAGTGTACGGAGGCGATCACATTGGCTGACGGCAGCATGCTCCGCGGTACAATATCGGCGGCATAAGCAAGGCCCAAGGAGAAAAACGATCCCACGACTCCGCCGGCAACGATGAACAAGATAAACAATACGAGTAGTTCATCTCCTGCGATTGGCACTGTCAGAAAGGCTAAAGCCCCAATCATGGCGCAGCCAATCAGGACAGGCTTACGCCCGATCCGGTCGCTCCATATGCCAAGCGGCAGCTGCAGGATAAGACCGCCGATCCCGAATGCCAGCAGCAGAAACGATATCCAATGCTGATCCAGACCGAGGCGAATCGCATACAACGGGAAGCTGCTGTTCATGGAAGATTCCATCAATCCGTACAACAGTCCGGGAATGAGGACGAACCAAGCCAGCTTGTACGTCTTCAGATGACGCCGGCCCAAGGAAGACGCCGACGCCGAGCGCTCCGGCCACTCGTTTGGCATTCTCAGGACAAGGCATAATACGATGGCAAAAAAAAGACTACTGACCAGAAACGGAAGCTTCTCTCCGTAAGGCAGCAGATTGATGCCTAGCGGTCCCAGGCTAAAGCCCGTTCCGTAAGCCATGCCGTAAAGCGAGATCGTTCGCCCTCGTTTCTCGGCGGGACTGGAGCTGACGATCCACAGCTGGGTCGCAAAGTGGAGCGAACTGTCCCCGATTCCGACCAGCATTCGCAAGAGAAACCAGACCAGGAGGGAATCCGTTGTCGAAAATAACAGGGTGGAGAGCGTAACGAGCGTAATTCCCGCAATGATCACCCTCTTGTACCCGAACCGGACGACAGGCTTCTCGATCACGAACATGGTGACGAAAATCCCGATATACATGGCGGCCGAATTCATGCCGTTCAACTCGGACGAAAGGCCCGACCGGTCTAATAAAATGGACAATAACGGCAGAAGCAGGCCTTGGCTCATCCCCGCCACGACGACGACGAGCAGCAAAGCCCCTAATCGAAATTTGGAAGATAGCAATGCCGGTGCTGATGTCTGTGCTGTCAAATCTTATTGCACTCTCCTTGTTGATTGGAAGAATCCTAGGTTGTCGTTCGCCTATTGTATCGCGAGAACCGAGGATTCGCAATAAGGAGAACGCAGATTAAGGCGCAAGCCCGTTAAGCTGCGTCAGAAGTTCATTTACCTTGCCAATGGTATCCGGTATGCCGGTCGCGTCGAATGCCGCCCTGCCTTGCTCGATGTTGGTTAACGCCTGATCCAGTCCTTGTTGGAGCGTATCGTTATACTGAGCGATCGAAGCGTGCAGGTCCTTCGCGTAATCCGGTACGTTAAGGTTGCCGTAGGCGACCACCTGATCCTTCAGCTCTACAATACGCGCCTTCAGATCCGTTCGGGCATCGATATCCGCAACCGCTTTTTCGGCGAGTCCGTTCATGTCTTCGCCGAAAGTCTTTAATTCATTCATGTACGTCGTTGTTTCCGTGGCGAAATTGACCGTTTGTCCAATCCCGTCCAGAATGCCGCAGCCTTGCGCAAGCAATAACGTAACGGCAAGGATGACCGCGAGTCCTTTTGCTCTCAATGGTACCGCCTCCTTCTTCTTGGTCACAGACGCCAGTGCAGATGCACCCTACTCTAGCTGTAACCATGTCTCCCTCTACGCAAACCATTGCATCCAGGTTCCATGGCACGTGACGGTTGCAGCGACAATAAAAAAGGCGCAAGCTCTGCCGGGACGGCAAGCTCTCGCCTCGTTGCGATTCTCCATACGCGACGTTATTTCCGCCACTCGGCGGCATATTTCTTTTTGTATTTGGGGTCGGCCTCCAGCTCGATTAACTCAGCCGCCAGCTTGCGAATCTCTTCAGCCGGGTAACTGTCGTACAGCTTGCGCAGGCCAACGAGCAAATCGTAACGGATAAGCGTGTAATTCTTCTCGCCCTCGCAGGTCTCGAACCGATGAGCAACGACATCCAACAGCATCCGCTTCTGCTCGGCACCGCCAAGACCAATGCGCCAAAGATGTTGGATCGTATGCCTGGCAGTCACGAACATGGGATCGCGGGTCACTTCCATAATGGCCGCGATATCCTCCATGATTCGTTGCTCCGGATCGCTGATCGCCAGATTGCATAGCAGCTGCGCGCCGATTGTACGGAGATGATTGTCCTTGTCCGTTAGCAAAGACCGGAACGAGTCCCATGTCTCGTAAGCCCAAGGCACGGGAGATTTCGTCATCTCCAACAGTTGAAGATAGGCTTCTGTGCGACGATGTTTGTCGCCGGACATGAGTGCATCTATAAGAGCTTGTACTTGATCGTCCATGACTTTCTCTCCTACCAGCCCAGCCGAACAGCCAAGCTTGTGATCTGAGCCAGATGATGTTTCCCGTGCCATGCGTACATGCCCAGGCATCGGTCCAGTGGTACCGTCTCGCCGGATCCGGGATGGTAGAAGGTGCGAGCGAATTGCTCAGCGTTCATGGATTCAAGCAACGTTACCCATCTACCGTGCAGCGTGGCGATGAGCGAGATCGACGTATCGACCGGCTCCTTCAACGAGTCCGCCAATTCCGCCCAGAGAGCTTCGTCATAGGGTCTGATGGTAGGATGATCCTCGGTCAGGGCCAGATTGAACCGCATGAGACTATTCATGTGACTATCCGCGAGATGATGAACGACTTGCCGAACCTGCCAGCCGCCCTCCCGATAGGGTGTGGAGAGCTGATCCTGAGTCAGATTCGCGACCGAGTGCTTAAGCAGCAACGGAAGCTCCGCAATCTCCTTGATCCATGCCGCTCTCTGATCGGAAGTAACCTCGCCTTGGTGTTGAAAAGTTCCAATGGGATACCTGTCATCCATCTTATTAACTCCTCTCACGTCGGGTCTGGGTAAGAAAAAGCCGCGAGCAATCGCGGCTTCCTTCGGACGAGCATGAAAGATTAATCTTCCAGCTCGACGTTATGAAATACTTGCTGAACGTCTTCCAAGTCTTCCAGCGCGTCGATAAGCTTCTCGAATTGTGCTTGCGCATCGCCTGGCAGCGTGATGTAGTTCTGGGCAAGCATCGTCAGCTCCGCTACCGTGAATTCATCTACCCCTGCCTTCTTAAACGCTTCTTGCACGTTGTGGAACTGATCCGGCTCCGCATAGACGATAACGGCATCCTCTTCTTCGAGGATGTCGCGCACGTCGACGTCCGCTTCCAACATAATGTCCATCACTTCGTCCGCCGTCTTGCCGGTTACGCCGAATACAGCCGTGGCGTCGAACATATAAGCGACGGAGCCGCTCACACCCATGCTGCCGCCTTGTTTGTTGAACGCGGCACGAACGGCCGGAGCCGTGCGGTTTACATTGTTCGTCAGCGTGTCCACGATCACCATCGAGCCGTTCGGTCCAAAACCTTCGTAACGCAGCTCTTGGTAATTATCGTCAGCGCTTCCCTTGGCTTTATCGAGCGCGCGGTCGATGATGGCCTTCGGCACGTTGTACGTTTTGGCTCTTTCCAGAACGACCTTAAGCGCGCGATTGGATTCCGGATCGGGTTCGCCCTTCTTTGCCGCTACGTAGATCTCGACTCCGAATTTGGCATATATGCGGCTTGTATTGGCATCTTTGGATGCTTTCTTTTCCTTGATATTATTCCATTTACGACCCATGCTGCTCCCACTTTCTACGATAATCTATCCTCCAACATTATAACCGATTTTTTATGGGAATGGACAAGTGTCGACGAGATTTTGAACAAAGTTGGCGTTTTGTTTGGATAATCATCCCAACTATTGTATACTGTTGTTGATTAGGATTCGAGATATACGAAAGGGTGAAATTCGTTGAAACGAAGGCAAACCTTAATCACGTTAACCATTGCGGCAACCGCTGTCGCGTTCATCTTATATGTGGGATTGGCGAATTGGGGAGGCAAAACGGAGACGCTGCAAGCCTCTTCCATTCAATTGCAGGAGTTGGGAAGCGAACAACAAGTCACTGTCGATTTCGCAGAGAAACCTACCGTTATCTCGCTGTTCACTTCATGGTGTACCTATTGCAACGAAGATGCGCCGAAAATGGCCGTCTTGCACGAGAAATACAAAGATCGATTAAATTTGATCGGAGTCAATATCACGAACCGCGACAAGCTGTCGGAAGTCCGAAGTTATGTAGAACGGCATAATTTGTCGTACCCGATTCTTTTAGATCGGGACGGATCCGTTTATTCGCAATACGGAGGCAGCGGCTTCCCAGCTTTATACTTCGTTAATACGGCAGGCGAAGTCACCGATGCCATCATTGGATCAACGGATCTGGAGACGCTGGACGGACATTTCGCTCGTTTGGCTAACGCTCCTTAACAAAACAAAGAAAGGCTCGCCCCCATCTTATTGACTGGGGGGCGAGCCTTCTTCTTTGTCATTTCTTTTGGTTCCGGGTAGCAAATTAGGATGAAAATGCTCCACCACCGGGAACGGGTCATAATAATGATGCAGCAGGCTCTTCCACTCCTGGTAAGCGGAAGATTCGCGGAACCCGACGGTATGATCCTCCAGCGACTCCCAATGAACCAACAACAAATATTTGTGATCGTCCTCGACGCAGGCGCGAAGCTCATGTCCCAAATAACCGCGTATGCCGGCTATAATGGCGGATGCTTGAATAAAGCTAGCTTCGAACTCTTCCTTCCTTCCTGGTATGATCGACAGAAGAGCGGCTTCCAGTATTGGCTGCTCATGGTCCTTCGACCGAGGTGCCGCACCGATTCGATACGCCATATGCGCCTCGTCCAAACACTCTCCGTCGACTCGAAGCGCGCACGGCTCCGTGCCATAGGTTACGAATCCTAACGAACGATACAGCTTTAGCGCTTCCGTGTTCGTAGTAACGACGGAAAGTGTAACGATTTCTAATCCGTTCATTGCGGTCGCCCGTTGAATAACCTCTTCCATCAACAATCTGCCAATTCCCTGCCCGCGATGCGAAGATGCGACGTACATGCCCCAGATGAATGCTTTGTGACGCTCCTTGATCGACGTTCCCCGCTTGAAGCCGATCATGCCTACCAAGCGATTGTCCTGGTACGCGCCTAACACGAATCCGTTATCGTCGTTTTGAAGTCTGTCACGTATACCTTCATCGGTAATGTCTTTTGCCTCTTCCCATGAACTGCCGAAGGCGGTAGGATGCTGGCGGAGCGCTTCCAGACGAAGCGTCCAGAAGGCAGCCGCTTCCTCATATGGAATGATTCGTATGGTAGTCATGTCGAAACTTTCCCTTCTCTCGCTAGCACAAGTTGATATTGCCAGTCTCGAATGGCTTCCACCGCGTCTCCCGGCCCCACTGCTCCTGATGAGTAAGCAGCAGCTTTGGCTGCATAGGTTGCTGCATGAATCGCATGTCCTGTTACATGTGATGTTGCAGCTGCATGCCCTGCAGCTCGAGCAGCTGCAGTCGCCGCTTCGTTACCGGCATCTCGGGCAGCAGCGTGCGCGGCAAAAGCGGCCTTGCGCGCTTCGCTCATCGAGATTTCTTTCCTCGACCATGCCCTTCCGGCTTCGATCGCTCTTCGCGGTCTATCATCTCCCGGAACTTGCTGCTCAAACAATGGCAGCACTTGCTCTGCACAATCGGCTGCCCAGGCTACCAATGTCCGTTGTTCCCAATGTTTCACGGCGTTAATTATATCCTTGCCTCGCTTGGCATCCTTAAATTTGATTGTATTCAACTCCGTCCCTACGGCATCATGATGAATTCGCACGATTTATAGAAACTTCTTGCCAATAGGTGTCAGAATACCGTCCATACTTGTTGCGTTTTTGGCTTTACGGTATTCCGTAAGCTTCTCTTCCCCTTTATTGCCTGCCCATTGCAGTAGAGTTTCCCGTTCGCCTTCATAACTGTAGAATGGTACGCTGAAGCCGCATGAGGTCTTCACGATATCAATATCCGCCACAATCATTTGCCGATGTCCCGGCATCAGCTCGAAGCGGGGAGCAAGCACCTCCCACTCTTCCGTATCCGGCAGGACAACCTTTCCTCTCCCATACAATCTCAAAATAAGCGGCTTTCCCTCGAACGCTACGAACATAAATGTTATACGATCCAACACGGAGAGATGTGCGCTTGTCTCGTTGCCGCTGCCTGTCAAATCCAGATAAGCCACCCGATTGGGAGATAGAATTCGGAACACATCATGTCCTTTTGGAGATAGATTGACATGGCCGTCAGGAGCGGCAGTTCCTACGAAAAATAGATGCTGTTCCCGAATAAACGTTTCGTGATCAGGTTTAATGCTGTCATAGACAGTTCCCATCGTTTGTTTCCCCTTTTTCTTTTCGAATGGCATCCGCTAATTGATACAACTCGGCAAGGTCGGAACGGCCTACGCTATGGAAGCGTTGTAAAGCCTCTTCGAGGCTTACGACTTCCACGGCCACGACTTGTTCGCCATCCGGCGGATTTAAGGGCTTACCTACCAATTCCACTTGGCCATACCCCATCAATCTTACAAATTGGGGATGCGGAATATGAGCTTTGTATGGAACCGCGGCCTTCGACTCGCAATTGAACCGCCCGAAGATCGTATAGGAAACAAGTTCGCCGCCGAGCTCTTCCATCACTTCGCGTCGCAAGCCGTCCAAGTAATGTTCTCCCGGCTCTAAAGTCCCTCCCGGAAGCTCCCACATTCCGTTCTCCACTTGAAAGATAATGTATTTATCCCCTGAGCATGGCACAATACTAACATTGCTTACTCTCGCCTCGTCCGTCCCCGATGCAAAAACGAACGAAGCATGCACAGGCCCCCATTCAATCGGATTGGATAAAGTCGGATACAGCGCTAACGTTTCGAGCGGCATTATGGAAATTCTCCTCTATTTACATAATCAATCCCAATAGTATTATCATATCATCGATCAGGCTTGTTTTCGAACCATACTCTTAAGAAATAATAAGCTGCGAAAGTAATAATAAACACGGCACCGCCTATTGACCAGCATCGAAGTCATCTTTGACCTTTTTCGATACCTCAAACGGTTTTATTCTATCGTGAATAAGGATGAGTAAAGCAGTCACTATCGAGAAGTTTAGAATGAGAACGCCGGGGATTCCAAAATTGTAATACACAACCGCATTAATTCCGATCATTGCAACAAAAATGAATAGATAACTCATTTGAACTCCCCCGCCCTAGAGGTCAGTATAAAAAACCGACTTGCCATTCTTACGTTCCATACCGTTCGAGTCGCTCGCAGGGTCTCATAAATTAAATTCGTTCCGAATTTTTTGGGCCGCTTCATCTGGGGACATATTCATATTGTTGATTTTAATATAATTGCTCCTTGTAATTTCTCCAGGATTAGAATTTAGCCGATGGTTTTCGTAAGTTGTAATTAAATCCTTTTCCGACCTTTCTACATCCCTTTTAGTTGGTTTATGCTCGAGTCTATTTGCGGTACGATTCCGTTGCAGTCTTTCTTCTACGCTGGCTTCTAGCTCAACCCAATATACCTGGCCGCCCTTTGATTCAAAGAGCTCCGTTATAGAATGGATGTAATCCCAATCGGATTGGAGATCGAACCCCCACAAATAGGTGAAAATGAACCCCTCTAAATCACTTTTTGAAACTTCTTCGAATATTTCCTGACGGATTAAAGCAACTAATCGCTTTCCTGACGCAGTCCCATAATCAAAAAATTGCGAAACAAAATCAATCGACATATGATTATGAAATAACTTAATATTTAGCAGCTTGGATAAGCTTTGACCTACTGTCATCTTGCCTACGGCTTGAGGGCCAAAAATAATAAAAAATTTCATCTCATCCCGCCTTCTAGAACACGAATTGCTTATGACTGCTTGGTCGCTTCAATCCATTTGGTTATTACATCGATTAATTTGTCTTTTTTCGCCATAACATCCGTTAGATCAGTAATCTTAACAATTGCACGGTCATCTGCCGCCCATTCGAGCAAACCGGTATGATCCTCGATTAGTTTACCTGATTGCGTACGTGTCTGAGCTTTAGCCCCGGTATGGAATATAAGTCGAAAGAAGCCCTTCCCTTGCAATTGGAATGTAATTCGGTCCTCGGCTGCATAACAGAAGCTTGGCGCATTCCATTTGATATGCTCTGTGAGCTCTGGTACAGCCTCTAACACAATTCTCCGCACTTCTTCGATTTCAGCTTTGAGCGGATGCTGCAATTCGCTTAAAAAGGTGGCAACCTGCTCTTCCCCGCTTTGTTTTTTGACCGTCATGGCATGATCTCCTTTTTACATTTTTCTAATTGATTGTTGTGATGCTCATCGTGTTGGCAGTTGAAATTGGTTAACCTAATCTATTGCTTGCGTTTGATGAGAAAAGCGTTCTCGGCCTTCTCGAATCCAATCTTCGGATAATAGTCCATCGCTCCTGGTGCTGCTAAAAGGAGAAGACAACATTCGTCGCCGATTCGATCTTGAACGTGCTGAACGAGTTGCTTGCCCACGCCCACCTGTTGATGCTGCTGGATTACCGCAAGGTCGGATAAATAACAGCAGTACGAGAAATCGGTTATCGCTCGTGCAATGCCGATCATTTTCCCCTTCTCCCAAGCCGATACAATGACATGAGCATTGTCAATCATCCTCTGAATCCGTTCCAAGTCCGCAAATGGCCTTTTCATACCCGACAATCGGAAAACTTCCGCTACATCTGATGCTTGCAGGTTATGATCAAAAGAATATTGGATCATTTTGCCCTGGCCTCCTTTGTTTCTGTTTAATTCGTATTGCTCCGATTGAACGGCAGTGCCTGACTACATATCTATAATGTGATAACCAAAAGCATTAATTATTTTCGTCGTTTTATATTGATGAATTCTTTGCCCTTTACCGTAATTCAAATGCTGATGTCCATGGAGCAACAACTTTGGATGATATTTATCCATAAAATCAATAAAACATTGAAATCCCCTATGACAGAGATCTTCGCCATCTCCAATTTTATAGACTGGTGCATGTGTTAACAGGATATCGATTCCTTTGTTTTTCCACAACCTGAACTTGAGTTTAGTTATTCTCCATTTCATCTGTTTTTCGGTGTATTGATGGCTACCCTGGCTGTATCGATTACTGCCACCGAGCCCCATAATTCGAACGCCATTAAATTTGACAACTTTATCTTCAATGTTCTCGCAACCTTCAGGAGGCTTTGTTATATATGTCGTATCATGATTTCCATGCACATAGAATAGAGGCGCCTTAATCATTGTGACCAGAAAAGACAAATACTCGGCTTTGAGATCTCCGCATGATAGGATCAATTCAATTCCCTCGAACCTGGATGGATCAAAATGATCCCATATGTATTTGGACTCTTCGTCGGAGACAATCAAAATTTTCATCGGCTCTCCTCCATCTAATTCTTCTCATGCAATTGTATGATGAGGTTGTTATGAGAAGTTCTCGCCTTTTTCGAAAATACCCGCACCTAATGTCTTAACTTGCGCTAGAAAAATTTTCACTTCTTTCGGAGATTTCAATACAATAATATGTTTGTGACTATAATCTCTTAGTTTTTGAATGATGCTTGGAATCCTTGTTTTTCTGAAATTCCACACCCATTTTATAAATTCAAAGTCCAGACTTTCCGGACAATCTTCATTTAAGTCGGGTCTGGTCTTGCCATGATACATAATCCTCCTCTTGATCACTCTGTATATAGTTATCAATCTTGAAAAATCCAGGAGAATAATAACATCAGCTTGTTTTATTCTAATATCAAGAGAACGACCATAATTTCCATCTATAATCCAATATTCTTCTAGTACAAGCTTTTCTTGAAACGAATCCCACTGTTCATTAGGAGTAGGATTCCAGCCAGCCTTCCAGTAGTACGCATCCAAATGATGAACTGGCAATTGTAATAACTCTCCCAGTTGTCTGGCAAGAGTGGATTTACCAGCTCCACCAGATCCAATAATCATAATTCTCTTCATTGAAACTTCACCTGCCAAACAGTTCACTTAGATAATGTTTTTAGAGCTTCTTTAAATACTTTGATTGGTTCATTATATTCTATCGGTTTATAAATTAATCGGTTCAGCCATTTCATTCTTTGCATATTGTCTGTAAAATTATCTTTTTCGAAAATGGATATTTCAGTCATAGTTCCTATCACACTTCTGTTGTTGGTTTTTGAAATACTTAATTCAGAACCTTCTTTCAAATACCTATCAATCATATTTTTTTCAATTCCTTCTTCCTGTAAATAAGTTTCCAGTGTTATCAAAAATTTCTCCTTTAGTAAAGAAAGTTGCGATGTTCTAATTCCATCAATGATTAGACAAAGCCTTGATAAATCATTAACAAATAATATGTGTTTTTTGTTGTTTAATTTATATATATTCACATGCCAACTGAAAAGAGGTGAAATGTCGTCGACTTGAATTTGAGCAGACTTCATGTCTTTCAATAATGATTGCGTAAATCTTAATACGATCAAATGAATTCAATCCCTTCTTTATTTTTTCTAATCAAACTTATTCCTTAAGAATCTTTAGGTTCAAAATCGTCTTTTCTATTTTTAAGTTCGTTGATAATAAGGTCTAGTCTATTAATTATAATTTCATCATTTTTCCTTCTTTTTCTTAGGGTTCCATCTATACTAGCTAATCCTATAATGATTATTATCATAAAGATGTAAATGACTATACGATCAACTCCTTAGATTATTTAGTTGACTTTCGTAGTTTTCATCTAATATTCCGTGTTCATGACGGCCATTTCCCCTTAGTCCGCCGATGCTTGAACACATTGTTAGATGGTGCTTGCTGGTTTCAACGATTAACTTACTTTATTTTCTTAGCTACAAATGATATACAATCAGTGGTCAGCATTACGTTTTGTCCATTTCTGTCTATTTCATATTCTAATTGTTTTACAAATCGATTTTTAACTACCCATCCGGCATAACATTGATCCAATGTTGTCAGCATTCTTTCGGTAGATAGATTTACTTCAAACATTGGATCTAATTCTTGCCCATTTTCAAGGTTTACTTCTCTTATATTCGATCCAATAATAATGCAATTCGACCCATTTGATTTGGTTCCACATGTCATTTCATTAAGTTTTCTTTCCAGTTCTCTCTCCGAACTTACGTGCTCCAGGGCAGACACAGCAATAATAATATCGAACTTTTCTTTTTCGATAGTATATTGTTCAATGTCAGATAATATTGCCTCGATATATTGTTCAACGCCATATTTCTTACTATAATAATGTAATTTATCTATAGCGGACTCTAAGATATCAACACAAACGACCTTGCCATTATTATTCTTCAATGATTCAGCTATAGGAATACTATTCCTACCTATACCTGAACCTAAGTCTAATACACATAATGATTCTTGTTGGTTATATTCTGCTAAAAGGTCGATTACAGTTTTTACTGGTCTATGCAGCCATGAACCTGATTCAAATAAATTGTAATTATCGTAACAGAAGTCATGATATTTCTTCTCTTCTGTTCTTATACTCGCTACTCTGTCCATATCTTTCACCTCGAGCTTTTTGCAAGTATATCTATATTTCATGTATTCACGAAGTCCGACGAAGGTCTTAAATGTCCGGCTGGACCTGCTTCCCTGCGAATTACTTCTTTCCGGACCGAGGGCGAATGCCCCGATGCGTGAATATCGTGTAGGCGAAGTTACCCTGTGCTGCTTTCAAAATGCCTTAATCCTTCCCTTAATTCTTTGATTCCTTCAATTACAGCTTTCATATTCTCTTCATTATTCATTTGATTTCTTGCATGTAACAATACTGGTCTCAAAGATTCAACGGAATTTCCAAATTGTTCCATCCATTCATATCTCGGAACCATCCACATATGAAAATGATGAGTTGTATCTTCATTATAAAAATAATATACCTTATCAATTCCTAGTCTTGATCTTTGTTCGCTTCTAATCTTATGTATTAATGATATGTATTCCATTCGTTCTTCTACCGAGAGCTCGTCCATACAGTAAAAATGCCTTTTAGAAGCAAGGATTACTAAACCTCTTATTGGATAAGCAACATCTTGATGTACATGAAAATGTTTTGATTCATAAATCACTCCACCTGTGGAAGCAATTAATCCACTTGTCAGAGCACAACTCAGGCAATCTACTTCGACAGTTCGTCCATCAGCCAATGTGATCTGCCGTGACATTCGGACACCTCCTGGTTTTATTTATAGATCTCTTCGTAATTACATCGAGTGCTGAATGGATCGAAGCGTGAATATGGTGTTATGTGAAGCGCCCTTCTTCGTTTATCCAACAACTAATACTCGTTCTAATATGATAGCTTGCACTAAATTCGCTCATAAAAATTCTCCTCTATCTACTTTCAAAATATCTTCTTTCGAGTATTCCATCAGCCAACAATCCCTTAGCTCTCCCTCATGCATTTCATAATTTTCAAGTTTCATTATTTTCTTAAATCCACATCTTTCATAACATGTGATTGCTCTTAAATTCCATGTTTGTGGGTCCATTAAGATACGATCTGCGCCTAATTCATGCGTTAAATATTTGATCATGGATTTCATGAGCTGTTTGCCAATTCCTTGATTCCAATATTTCGTTTCTCCAATAAATTGATCCGTTCCATAGATCGTTTCATTCAAATCATAGTAACCAAATTTCTTACATGTTTCTTCATCTATCAAATAGAATTGTATATATCCTATTGGTTTATGGTTGTATTCTATCAAACATCTTTTTTCTTCTTCATCATTCGTGTAAAAATTTTCTTTTATCAATTCCAAATCATGCGGACGATCGCGACCTTCATAATAGGTTAAAACTAACGGGTCATTGAGCCAACTAACCAGATGTTTTTGATCTTTTATTTCAAGTGTCCGCACAGTTATACCGTTACTTTCATATAAGATCATACTTGAACCTACTTTCGATATATTCTGAATCGTAGATTTCGCCTAATGTTTCGTTAATGATTTTATATACTTTTCAATTTGTTTTTTATGGTGCTTGTCATGGGAAATAAATCCTCTTAAATATCCCCGAATCGAAAACTTCTTTGTATCCCCGTCTTTATATGCCTTAATATAATCTTCCTCTGGTAATCCTGAAATGTCACTAATGATCTTTTTCCTATATTCAAGGAATTGGTCAATAATTTGATCCCTGGATTGGGTTTTTGCATACTCCCTTGCATTGGCGTTGAATTCATCAAAGTTTAAATGCCTTACCGACACGGGCTGCCCAAGCTTGATCTTCTTTATGCCTTCCTCATAAAAATACTTGTCCCAAAGCATGATGTGACTTATTACATCTTTTAAAGTCCATTTCCCCTCAGAAAGAGGCCTATTCCAATGTTCTTCATCTATTTTTTTAAGATCTTGTACGAAATTAATAAAGGATTTGAATTCTTCAACCATTTCCTTAGACGTCTTCGCCATATAATTTGCTCCTTTGAGTATTTTATGATGTCTTTAGCTTCAATTTCTTACTTACAATATCCATTATCGGCTTTGTGTAACTATCAAGATAATTAATACCTTTTTGTGAAATCCATTTAACCTCAATTATGTCTTCATTATCTTTATTGTCTTTATCTAGTTTTATTTGCCCTTCAAATTTGGTTATTAGATATGTGTATTTTTTATTCTGTTCATGTATTAGATATAATCCTTTTACTTCAATTCCCGTCTCTTCTTTAACTTCTCTTATACAAGCCATTTCAGGGGTTTCATTTATTTCAATTCCGCCTCCAGGAAAATTCCATACGATATCTCCTCTATGTACATATTGTCTAACCATCAAGAGGCTGTCGTTTTGTAAGATAACAGCTTGTGCAATGATACGATACACCTTCCAACATTATTTAATGAGGTTAATATGTTTGATTCTGTTGGTCTTTTCAGTAAAGGCTTTTTTAAACCGTCACTTACTTATTTGTTACCGAGTTCTTCCGCCAAACCGATTAGAATTCCTTCGGTTCCACGAATGTAGCAGAGCCGATAAGAGTCCTTATACTGAACCACTTCGCCAACGAGCTGCGCGCCATATTTAGTGAGTCTGGATACCATCTCGTCAATGTTTTGAACTGTGAACATGACGCGTAGATAACCAAGGGAGTTTACTGGAGCCGTCCGGTGATCTGATGTAGTAGGTGGGGTGAGAAATCTCGAAAGTTCAATTCGGCTGTGGCCATCTGGGGTAACCATCATAGCAATCTCTACACACTGAGAACCTAGTCCGGTTACGCGACCAGCCCATTCACCTTCGACAGTAGTTCGCCCTTCGAGTTTCAAGCCAATCTCCTCAAAGAAAGAAATTGCGTCATCAAGGGATTCTACAACGATGCCGACATTGTCCATTCTCAGTAATTTATTTTTTTCCATGGTTTTTTCCTCCTCGGATATCAAGTCTATACCTGGTGTTAGATGATGTGGCCGACTTCCTGAATTGCGCTTAAGGTTTTATAGCTTTCCATATGTATTTATATTCCTTCAATTGAATGATTCCATTTATAGTATTCTCATTTATTCTAATTTCAAGTTCTTCTTTCATATGGTCTTCTGTATAATTTGGGTTTCCAGGAATGTCAGAAAGGAATTTCATAAATTCTTCTTGGTTAGGAAAAATAATTCTTGCATCCTTATACTCTCTGATCTCAATATTCTTAAAACCGTTGTGATCAAGCCGTTCCTTTACTATATCAAGTGCGCCTGAATGAATACCGAAAATCGTACCTTTAGATCTCAAAATCCGGCTATGATTTATAATAGAAGTAGGGCCTCTACGATCATATATAAAATCGAATTGTTCATCTTTGAATGGAAGTTCTTCCTTTGTTGTGGCATATACAAATTCCAAATTTGATCTATCCAACTGATAAGACTGAGCTATTTTAATCATCTCGATTGAATTATCAAAACCAATGATTGATTTAGCGAATGGAGACATTTTTATTGTAAAATCACCATGTCCACAGCCGGCATCTAATACGTGACTATAGTTTGGAAGGATATTAATTAATTCTTTTTCGAAAATATTCTCAGCGGAAACACCTTTTATTAGGAATTTCGCATCTGATTTATACCCGCCATTTCGGCGGGCGATAGAGTTATACCAATCTACTCCCATGAAAGCCCTCCATTGTTTATGATCTAGCTGCGTCATCTAACATTTTGTATATTCACGAAGTCGACATAGTTGGACGTTTCTGGCTGAAAACTCACCTGCAGAACAAAGCATATAAATTGCTCCTTTGAGTGGTGCCAATAACTCCAGGCGAGGGTCGGATGTCCCGATGCGAGGATTTGATGTTATACGGAGTTACTTTTTTCCAGATTAAGATTAATTTTATTAATCTTTTGGATCTTCCTTGTAAAACGTCCATTCGTTTCCTCTACCAAATTTATCTTTAGCGTTAACATTGTTTATTCTCTTGGTAGCAAGATACTCAGCATAGTACTCTTTCCCATTAACCTTATATTTAATAGTGTACTCTATAAAGTGACTTTGAATATCTGTGGTAATATCAATTACTTCCCCACCTTTTTCTTTGATTACTTTGTTGATTTCTTCCTTATGGAGCTTTTCTAAGTTATTATTAATTGGAATTGATAATATTAGTACTAATCCAACTGATACAAAAACAATAAATGAACCTGCAATTTTATTTCTCTTGCCAAGTAGAAATGTAATAATAAAACAAATTAAAATAACAACTATTGAGATAATTGCCCAAACCAGAATGAATCCCCTCCAATTTCAACTTATTATAATTTCGTATAACGTTTCCATGTTGCCTTCTTCCGTCCAATAGTGATCTAGATATCTATACTCATATAGTCCATTTTCCTTGACATCATCTGGTTCATAATCACTAAAGTAATATTTATACAATTCAAGGAGATTTCACAAAGATGATTTTGATCATATTCGCCCCACTGAATAGTTATCATAGACCGAAAACCTTTTACCGGATCGAGGACCGAATCGCAAGATGGGCAAATATGGTATTTTAAATGAAGTCAGTTGCTTCCTTGAGTTAACCAAGTCCCTCTTTTACTATTCTCAATAATTCTTGTTTGTGGTCGGGATGGCAAGCAATTATGTAAGGCTCTTCTTTCATTCCTGTAAAAGGGTTTCCATCAAAATCGATTACGATGCCCCCAGCTTCTTTAACCATTAAAATACCTGAATACAAATCGTCACCTTCAGAATTATAAAGAATTATTCTCTCTATGTCCCCTTTGGCAAGCATGCACCATTGAAGTGTTGGAGCCCATAATCTCATCATTCTTATGAAGTTTACATCAATAAATTGTCTTAATTTAACTGCCCTACTATCGTTCTGTACTTTGTGCCCTTGAATCCAACCAATATTCCCTTTAAAAATATTGAAATTACTTTTTATCTGAACCTGACGTTTATTGCAATACGTTCCTTCTCCAAGGACAGATACAAATAATCTATCAGTCAACGGCTCGTAAACCACCCCAAGTACGGGTTCTCTTCTATACATCAACGTTATTGAAGTCGTAAAAACGGGCAATCCTATTGCAAAATTATTAGTTCCGTCCAAAGGATCAATAAGCCAAAGCCAATCGTTTTCCGTTCCTATTATCCCTGCCTCTTCACTATGTATCTGATGGGTAGGAAATGTAGTGCGAATTTGTTTGATTATAATTTCTTCAGCTAGATGGTCAACTTCAGTGACCACATCGCCAAATTCGTCTTTTGATCTTAAATCTACAAAATTATCAAATTTTTCTTTAGAAATCTCTCCTGCTTGGCGAATAGTTCTTACTGATATTTCTTTTGCTTTATGGATAATCTTGTAATCCATCTTACACCCCTTATTATATTGCCTCTACCGCTCTCACGCTCTCAATATCATCAGATTTTAACTAAATTCAGTACTGATTCACGAACATTTTAATGTATTGAATTTTTCAAGTTCCTTTAAATCCACCCAAAAGTGCTACTATTATAAGAAAAACCCCAATTGTAACAGAAACATACCCACCTGTTTTAAATCCTTTAACAGCTGTTTTAGATGGTTTATTTGGATAAACATAGGTTCCTGATCTTTTGTACATCATTTCAGGCTTTATGATTGATAATATGCCAGGCAATATCACAATGATTGTAATGAATAAAGCAATTGTAATTCTATCAATCATTAAGATCACCTATTCTGTTTATTATTAAGTATCTCTGCTAATATCCCCTGCCAAACCATGGCGCGAAGCGTGAAAATGGTGTTAGGTGATTGTAGCTTGAGATTTTTACATTCATTCTATAATCAGTTTAATCAGTTCTTCTTCAAGTACCTTCACAACTCTTTCCCTGTTTTTTTGATCCTTGAATTTATACCATTCTTCCAACAATCTTGAGTCATCCGAAACGGAATCTTTAAATCTTCTGAAAACTCCTTTTCCTCCACTGAGTGCACGTTCAAGTGAATGTTTCATCCTCATATCTCCTACAGTTTCTGTGAACTCTACCATATCCTCAAACGATTGCCATGATTCAATCATTGGTACTCTTATATAACGTTCTCCAAACTCATCTTCAATTCTTTCTTCAAGTTCTGGATCATTTTCAATGTACTCGCCAAGCATTTCGACTTCACCTGTTTGCTTATCAAAATAATATCTAATTTCGTGTCCTGTATTTTCACACGCAAATATCAGCTCTTCGAACTGAGATTGAGTAATTTTAATTTGTTGCATTGAGTTCAACCTCATTTAGTATTTTTCTTCATATTTTCGGCTGAATAGGCATCTTAGCTTCTGACTCTACTTCTTTGTTGCTTGCTTCATTGAATTACTTCCATATCCTACTTAAACTATAATGTTCTTTTTTTGAATTTAAGATCTTTAGTTCATATACATCTGGATTGCTTAATTTTTTCCATTCTTCAAATCCAAATTCATTATCAAAGCACTTTATTATTAATGACATTAAATTTCCGTGTGTTACAATCGCAACACTACTTTCTATTCGCTCACTTAATTCATTAATTACAGAGTATCCACGCTCCATTGCTTCCCTTGATGATTCACCGCCAAATAATCTTAAATCTAGATTTTCATACGTTTCTGATAATCTATCCATCCAGTTTTCTATATTTTCTGAGCTTAAAACTCTCTCACATAACCTCTCTTCAATATTTATTTTCAATTTATTTTTCTCCGCTAAAGGCTGGATACTCGACACAGCTCTAACATAACTGCTTGAAATAATATAATCTATTTGCTTTTCATGAAGAAAATCAGCTAATTTAATAGCTTGTTCGTTTCCTTCAATCGTTAATTTTGCATTCGCCTCCTGCCCTTCAGCCTTGCAATGTCGTATAAGAAAAAACCGCTTCAAAGCTATCACTTCCAAACATTTTGATTTTGTTTTTGGCAATTGCACATAACGTCTCTCGCATTCACGAACCTCCGAAGGAGGTTGTCCTAAGCATCTACTTTCCAGAGATCACTACTGTGGGTCACTCCCGCCGGACCGTGGACCGAATACCCCGATGCATTATGGTCTTATAGGGTGACGCAGACCTCTTTGACCACTTTCAAAATGCCTATAGACCTTCTAACAATTCTTTATATAACTTTTTTTCTCAATGTCAATTCTGTGGATGGGTTGATATTTTCTATTGGTTCTTCTAATGAAAAATAATGAAGTTCAATTCCCTCGTCGTCATTTATCTTGGCTTGTCCTTCAACATCTATTGCTTCATATACTGCCATTACATTATAGATTTTTGGTTTGAAAAATGTCTCTCCCATAAGGAACTAATTCATCTTTGGCGGTAAGTCGGTGCGGATGGTCCGCTGAATCTACTTCCCCTGCTACTCGCTTCTAGCGGACCAAGGGTTGATAGGCCCGAAGCTGTTAGATGATGTGGCTGCTTCTCGAGTTACCTTCGATATTATAACTCTTTAACAAAAAACACTTCCCCGATTTTGCCTTCATTTATTCCATTTATTATTCCACATTCCTTAAATCCCATTTTCCTATGCCACTCTTGTGGATCGGCTTCATTCACTTGAGACGAACTATATATTGTTTTTAATCCTTTGCTTTTCAAATGTTCTTCAACATATTTCAATAATCTTTTACCAAGTCCTTTTCCTCTATAATCAGGATGAACCATTATCAACCCTATGTATGGATACTTTGACCATAAATATTCTAATCTTAAATATCCAATCAGATCTTCATCATCTTTTGCCAGAATAATTTCTTGGTTTTTCAGCTTCCAATTTAAAATATGCTCTGGAACGTGTTGGTCCCCAGTGAACACATCACTTGAATCTAATTGACTTCCAAATCTAATTGTAATTGACATTATTCAATTACTCCTTTTCCTTTTGCTCTTTTATTAATAACTGTTTTGGCTATTTCGTCTAACGTTTCATATATTCACAACATCCGATGAATGTTGGATGTGTCCGGCTGCATCGGCTCCCCTGCCAACTACTTCTGCCGGACCGAGGGGCGAATGCCCCGAAGCGTGACTATGATGTTATAGGATGTATCCGCCTTCTTCGATATGGCTCTATCCTTTTCTTTCGTCTATAATTTCTTTAATTTGTTGAATATGTCTTTGTTCATGAATG
>NZ_MXQD01000120.1:0-1561 GCF_002165585.1 Paenibacillus sp. MY03
TAAAACCAGCTAATACCTTGTCAAGACCGTTTTGAAAGTCGTAGATTTCTGTTATACTGCTTTTGAACCATAACAAATAAACCTCCATCGGATGGAAGTTTATGGAACGACTACTTTAAAGAGCGTAGGGTTGCCCTTTTTTGAGCATAGCGTAGACGTGATGTAATACCTTGTTGGCGCAAGCGATCACGGCTACTTTATGGGGCTTACCCTCGCTTTTTTTCTTGTCGTAATACGCCCTTAAACGTGGATTTAGTCCTTTCCTTAATCCACATATGACCGCTAGATAAGCAGCTCTTCGCAAGCGTTTAGAGCCGCGTTTCGTGATTTTGTTCTCACTGGCAGTGAATTTCCCCGAACTAAACACGCTGGGGTCAAGTCCAGCCATGGCCACCACTTGTTTAGGATGACTAAACTGCGATGCATCCCCAATTTCTGCCACCATAACAGTAGCCAGCTTGGTGCCTACTCCTGGGATAGATTCCAGCAACTGAACCTGCGGGATCGTTTGGGAAACCTCATAAATCATCCGCTCTAGCTCTGCGAGTTGCTCCTGGAATTCACCAAGAATCTTAAGCATGAGTTGAAGGGACTGTCTTAAACCAAATCCAATAGCCGTAACGGGATTCGCCTCGCATACAGCACGCATCAACTCGACTTTTTTGTTCATCCATACGTCCGAGCGAGAGGCTCTCGCAGCCTCCTTAATCACCTCGTGCAAGTTATCGCATCGTTCTTGAATCCCCTCAGGCGAAAGATATGCTTTCAGTAAGTTTAGGGATGTCTTAGAGAAAAGATCCTTAAAGACATTTTCGTAACCTGGAATCATTTGATCGATTAGTGAACGCGTATTTAACTTGGCCTGCACATATAGACTCGTCACGAACTCGTGCTGACGCGTTAAGAACTGTAAATCTGTTAAAGCTCTATCTTTGAGTGGATGAGCAAGCCAATCTTCCTCTTGATAATAAAGATCTCCGAGGTGCCAGGCATCCGATTCATCGGTTTTTACTTTGCGCAAGCCCGTTCTTCTAGCTCGCTGCGCCTGCAAAGGATTTACCAGGATGACTTCAAAGGCTTCACGCTGTAAATACTGAACAAGCACACGATGATAATGTCCCGTAGGCTCAAGAATGATTTGCGGCTTAAAGCCGCTCTGCTGCTCTAATTCAATAAGCAAGGACTTGAGTCGCTCAAATCCTTTAGGCGTATGCAAAATGGTTTCTGCTCGTCCCACGGGTCGGTTACGTTTTAAAAAACACTGCACGACAGACTTTCCCTTTGCTACATCAATTCCAATAACAGGTTTCATCCAGTTCTCCTTTCAAAAAAATTAGCCGGTCATTCCCACAATGGTTCCAACTCCACAGCTTCGCTTGTGATACGAGGTCAACGCCTCAACCAGCTCAATCGTGATGGTCGGTGGTAGTAGGAGAACAGTTTTGTGTACGGGGTTGTCCCCCAGGGGCTGTCACGTTCTCCCGGCTACCGCCATCATAGAATGACCATAAAGAATAGGCCAACCAGTAATATGAACTGCTCCCCGTCAAGTAGACAGTAC
>NZ_MXQD01000121.1:0-1556 GCF_002165585.1 Paenibacillus sp. MY03
GGCGCCTGGACCAACGGCTTGATAAATATCTGCATAGTAGAGATGCTGTTGTTTATTAATATCAAGGCCTCCAACATGACCCGGCACTGAAATGCGATCGAAGCCAATCGGGTCTGCATCGTTCGCGCTAAACAGACCGGTTCCCGCATAGTCCTTATCCGTAACCATTCCGAAACTCGTATCTGTCAATCGATACAAGCCGTCCGAGTCCACCGCCGAACCGGCAATTGGTCCGCTTTTTACCCACAACTGCCTTACCAGCGGGGCCGAACGCCAACGAGTCCTGTCGTTAGGATCTAGTATTCCGCTTGCGGTCCTGTCTCCCGTTGAAATCGGAGAATCGTTGGACGTGTACTTGTAGCCGGGTGTAAAATATTTGCCTGAAGAATACCATCCCGGTGTAGTGGTATAAATGTCGGATTTGTTATTGCGGGCGTAACCGTTCGAATCCAGGTAGTGCCAGATCCCTTTGACTCCCCAACCTTCTGTCCACGTCTGCAGATCACTGTACGAGTTGTCCTGGTGCTCGGCAGGCCAGTAGAGATAATAGTGCTCATAATACTCCGTATGCGTCTGGTTATCAAGGACATAGAACTTCTTAATAGGCGTTCCTATCTCGAGCCCTTTGCCGTACGGAAGCTCCGACACGGCTGCCACTGTAGGGGTACCGGATGCGTCAGCGACAACCGTCCCCCTCCCAACAGGATTATTGAGTGATAAGGCTGTTCCTGAAGTTTCATCCGACAACGTTTGGCGATACAGCATCGTAGGGCCCAGATCGCCGAAGTCGAACGTTCCATCCGTTGTTACGATAAGATCTTCGCCTTCAACGAGACCATCGGGCGCACTCCAACCTAGCTCCGCGTTGCCGCCGGATACGCCTGCCGGATTTACCTCCATATCTTTGTCAATCTTCTCGGTGCTGATTACGATATTATCAAAGTAGCGATTCTGATCCTGAGGAGCGCCGTTGTTCCAGAAGTTCTCGAACAGGACCGTGTTAATGCCATAGGCATCATAATTGCCCACCCAGTTTATATTCGTCTTGCTGGCTTGCAGCGTATTGTTAATCCAATACTCGAATACGCCGTTCGATTGACCCGGATCATTCAGCTTGATATGAACCTCAATACTGTACCACTTGCCAATGTAGTCTTCGCTGAAGATAGGAGTAAGCCCCTGCTTAATGTCCAGCCAACGCAAATTGTCAAAGTCGTTGTATTTCGTGGTCAGCAAATTGCCGGCCTCGTCCGTTCCGGAAGCGGGATCCAGCAGCAAGTAGTTTTCCTTTGGATCGCCGCTGTTGCCGCTCCAGAGATGACCGATGAAAGGCTGGGCCCAGCCCGGCGTAAGCGTCGTGACCCGGGACAGCTTGTATCCGCCGCCGCCAATCCAATTCTCATCATGCTTCAAATACATACGATAATAAAGCTCGCGAATAATTTCCCCGTCTCGGGAGACGGGAGCTTCATAAGCGCTTGGCGTCTTGCCGAAGGCGACCTTCATGCCGCCGGCGCTAGCAACGCCTTGTTTGAAGGCGCCTTTCACAGCGGTCG
>NZ_MXQD01000122.1:0-1544 GCF_002165585.1 Paenibacillus sp. MY03
CAGAAATTTTGCAAAGAGCTAGCCTACCTAGATAGAGCCTACCGAAATGGCTATTCGTTGTTCTCGGATTCTCGTGGCACAAGTTGGGCCAAGGATTTTCATAAACAAAGTTGAGTTTCTGACAGAGGGTTGTACGTCAAAAGACACAAAAAGGCCATCCTCAAGTGAGCAACGACAATCCCTCCATTTTTTTAGGTGTGCCTGATTCAGTTGTGGGTGACTTTACCAATATAGGATGCGCTTTGGCTTTAATCGTTTTGGATGCTTACGTGGCCGGCCGCCCTTTTTGCGTCTACCTCGACTCGTTCGCTGCTTCGGCTTCTGTAAGTTCTCTAACATCTTCGACCATGGCTGCTCTAGATAGGCACGAAGCAGACAGATCCATTCGCCGCGTTTGTAGGTCGGTGCCACCTGCTGCCGGCAATGTTCCAGCAACATATAGGCAATGAGATGGAGATAAATTTGGTTCCAGACGGCTCGCGGCTTTGCACTGTAAATCTTCTTCAAACCCAGTTGTTGCTTCATAAATTTGAAGAACAGCTCAACCTTCCAACGGTAGCGGTACATCAGCGCAACGTCCTTAGCGGACACGTCCCAACGATTCGTAAGTACGCGAACACGGTGCATGTTCCCTTTGGAATCTACGTACGTGTAGACGACGAGCCGAAGCTGCTCACACGCGCCTGTATCGGGATGAGCCAATTCGACCACGGCATCTTGTTCCACATTAGACTCACAGGAGGCGTGTTTGCGAATCACCTTCATCTTGCTGTTTGCCTTAATGCGGGCTACAAAGCGAATGTTCTTTTGACTCCAGGTGACATACTGCCCGTAATCGAGATATCCCCGGTCTAACAAATATGTGACCTGCCTCTCTTTTAGCAAGACGCTGGTTACTTCTTTGTCCAGATCGGCCACGGTTGCTGTTGACAGCACGACGCGACTGGGGACGCCACTGGCTTCTCCCGTTAAATCCAAACGCACATGTAACTTGACTGCATTTTTGCCACTTTGTTGATACGCCCATTCGCCACGGACTTTCCCTAACGTGATCGAGGTGGCATCTACGGCTGCCAGTGCCCCCAGGTGCTTCATCGGCTGAGGTAAACCATAGTCGCTTGCATATTTCGCGATGAGTTCTTCGTAGATTTGCTTTAGCACGTCTGTGGGCAAATCATTCAATCGGCGATTGAGCGCCGAAGGATCAATCGACTCTAGGTCGGCCCAAGCCTGCATCCAAGGCGTACTTCCCAGATATTCAGCAATGCTTGCAACCGAGCGACATTGCCGCAAAATACCGAAGAGATATAAGAGCGATGTGTTCCCTGTAAATAATTTCTTGGCGTAAGCATCCTTCCACAATTGCGGAATGTGAGAGACAAACTCCCTTATTACTTGACGGATAACCGAATTCTTCGATACGATTGTATGCAAGAGGTTTCCTTTCCGTAGGGTTTGTCGTTACTCACTACGGTACAGGAACCTCTTCTTTTTGTAAAATTATCCTTTGTAATTAGCGGTTACGGTTCTTTGCAAAATTTCTG
>NZ_MXQD01000123.1:0-1085 GCF_002165585.1 Paenibacillus sp. MY03
CTTCACCTCTTCACAAATTGCCTTCTATCTGTAGCGTTTAGGGAACTATAGGGGTAAGCTTAATCCCCACTGCGCACTTATAAGGTAACCAAAAGTTGATGCTGCCGCTCCCGCTTGTCGCCGTGAATGTAAAGGACTGTCGAATAGCGGAGGCAAATTGCCAACGGCTTGCTTCATACAAATCCGCTTGATATTGCACTCCCGGAGTTAATCCGCTGAAGGTGACGTTCGCGTTGTCTCCATTTCCTGAAGTATTAACGATCCAGGCCACCGGATTCCCGCTGGCATTAATCGCGGCTCCGCCGAGGACGGTAGCACTTCCATTCGTCCATGACAATCCTCTCAACGCGAAATCTCCGTCCCCTAATCCAAGCTGTTTGGACATTAACCGATAGACTGACATTTTCGGGGTCAAGGTACCGTCAGCATATAGCGAGAAAAAGTCGTCAGTTCCTGGCGTGCCTTTGTTGAAAGCAAAGTAACCGTTGCCGTTGGCGCGAGCATTAATAAAATCGCTTAATCGTTGGGCTAAATAGGGAATCGCATCAACAGATTCGTTGTTCATCGGAATCTTCGTATACGAGGGGCTATAGTTCCACTCCGTTACGAAGATGGGCATATCCGGTTTGCCATGTGCGACCGCCACATTGCGCCAAGAGGTCACCTGTGGCTCCCCGTCAGGGTTTTGCCGATAGTAGTGGTAACTCAGAAAGTTAATATTATTGCTGATGCGGGAATCGTTCAATAGGGAGTCCGCCCAATTTGTAGCGTTCTGAGATGAAGTTGCAGGTCCGCCAATCGGAATAGAACTGTCCACGGAGCGAATGCCACTTGCCGCGTAATAATAAATATCCTTGTAGGCTGCCAAATTATTGGCATACCCGCTGTTCGTCCGGTCCAGAAAAGAATTCAAATCAGGCTCGTTCCAAATTTCCACATAGTCTACTTTATCTTTAAAGTGCGCGTAAATTTTCTTAATAATATCCTGATAGACATCCCAGTCTTTGGGAATCCCATGCATCGTATTGCTGTGAGACAACCAAGGAATATTGTAGCTCATAATCAGCATGATCTTGATTCCTTTG
>NZ_MXQD01000124.1:0-373 GCF_002165585.1 Paenibacillus sp. MY03
GGAATATTGTAGCTCATAATCAGCATGATCTTGATTCCTTTGTTATGATAGGTGTCAACCCAATCATAGTTGCTCCAATTCCACGTGCTTGGATCCGCAACGTTGCCTACGTTATTCTTATAGTCGGCAACAGTCGTATTGGGCACAATTTGGACGAGATAAGCATCCCTTCTCATGAAATTAATGCCGATTGACCGAAGCGTATCTACATCGGCCGGACTATCCAACTGATTGACGGCTCCCCCAAAATTGTTAGCATAACCTGTTCCGTTATTAACAGAAAAGTTTGCCGTAACCGACGTCGCCGCATACCCTATTTCGGGAAATCCCGCTAAAGAAGCAACCAGCAACACAACCAGCATGCAGCAGCTAA
>NZ_MXQD01000126.1:0-908 GCF_002165585.1 Paenibacillus sp. MY03
GATGAAGTAAAATAGTTTGTGTACCAACATTTGGAGCCTTCACAGGCAACAAAAAAGTAGGGTATCCTCGGGATTGCTGAGATCACCAAGAAGGAGCCCTACTCGATGACTACTATACCCGAAAATGCGTTCAATGATCTACTTGAAAATGCTGTAACTAAACTTGTGCAGGAGAAATTGGAACTGCTCCTGCGTGAAGAAATTAAAAATTACATTAGTAACGAACACCAAGGACCGCGTACGACGTTAAATGGCAACTACAAGCGCACGTATCAAACGCGCTATGGCACTATCAATGAACTTCAAGTGCCTCGAGACCGCAAAGGATATTTTCAAACTCGCCTGTTCCAGCCCTACCAGCGTCGTGAAGGTTGGCTTGAAGAAGCCATTATTCACATGTACAAAGGCGGAATGAGCACACGAGAAGTCGCAAAATTTGTGGAAAGC
Organism: Paenibacillus sp. MY03; assembly: GCF_002165585.1. Lineage (NCBI taxonomy): Bacteria > Bacillati > Bacillota > Bacilli > Caryophanales > Paenibacillaceae > Paenibacillus > Paenibacillus sp. MY03. The sequence continues at coordinate 448 of NZ_MXQD01000126.1, forward strand.
ATGTTTGGTTCGCAGTACTCGCCGACCACCGTCAGCAACATTACCCATACGGTCATGGAAGATATTGAGCAGTGGCAGAAACGTCCGCTTGAGAAACGCTATTCTGTCATCTACCTCGATGGCCTTTATGTGAAGCTGAAGCGCAACACGGTCAGCAGTGAAGCGGTTTATTTGGCCATGGGCATCGACGAGAAGGGCATTCGCCAAATCCTGGGCTTCTACATTGGTGGCCACGAGAGCTCGAATGGCTGGCGCGAGGTTCTTAAGGACCTCAAGAATCGCGGGGCTACCGACGTATTGCTAGGTGTCTTCGACGGCTTGCCAGGCCTTGAAGAGGCCTTTCGTGAAATATACCCCAAAGCCGATGTTCAGCATTGCGTTGTCCACAAAGTACGTGCTACCTTTCCAAAGATCCGTGTAGTCGACAAAACCGAGTTCTTGGATGACTTGAAGCTGGTGTA
>NZ_MXQD01000127.1:0-345 GCF_002165585.1 Paenibacillus sp. MY03
TACAAGTACCCGCAGTTGACCTGGCCTGCCATCTACACCTCAAATCCGATTGAACGAATGAACAAAGAGCTCCGTAAACGCCTCAAACCGATGAACAGTTTGACGAACATCGAAGCGGCGGAGAAGATCATTTATCTACAGGCCACCGACTACAACGAAAAATGGTGTGGTCGAGCGATCCGTGGCTTTGTCGATGTCGATACGAAAGCTGCATTCGAGAAAATGTACAACGAGCGTTATGGAAACCAATAGCCTCCCGCGCCTTCGCTTGGGCTACGCTCACCATTAAAAGAATGCCATCGTCCCGATGGAAAAACCTACTTACACAAACTTCTTGACGCTACC
>NZ_MXQD01000128.1:0-1065 GCF_002165585.1 Paenibacillus sp. MY03
TATATCGGCAAGCTGATTACCCAAGGCGCGCTGCAGCCGGTGGACGCTTATATCGAGCAGTACAGCACATCCTACAAAACATATTTGCAGGAGCATCCCGAGCTGTTGCCTTACCTGACCTTCGATGGTCAAATGTATGCGGTCGCGACCGCTCGGACGACGGATGGCATCGCCAATCATGGTCTGTGGATCCGGCAAGATTGGTTGGATAAGCTGGGCCTCAAGACGCCGACAACGATGGACGAATTGATCGAGGTGGCGAAGGCATTCAAGGAGCAGGACCCGGACGGCAACAAGCAGGACGATACAACGGCGCTGGTAGGCAGCACGGTCTTTGATACCTATGCGGCGATGAACGCGGCTATCGGCAATCAATGGTACCTGGAGAACGGCAGCATGAAGTACGGAGCCACGCTCGACCGGTTCGGGGATGCGATGGAGTTGGAGAAACAAATGTACGAAGCGGGGCTGGTGGACAAGGAATATTTGACGGACAAAAACTTTCAGAGGGCTATTCAACTGTGGACGACGGGCAAAGCGGGCATCTTCGCCGGTAGTTGGGGCGGCAGCGCGATGGAGAACCACATCCGGAATATGCTAAAGAACGAGCCGGAAGCCAATCCGGTACCGCTTGAGCCCGTGTCCACCAAAAACGGAAAATTCGGTCTGTACCAAGAAACGCCGCCTAATATTTTCGTAGCCTTCAATAAGGAAATGAAAAACCCGAAGGCCGCGGTCGAATATTTGGACTGGATGGTAGATGAGGGATGGAAGTCGCTGGTCAACGGAGAAGAGGGCGTTCATTACAAGGATGTTAGCGGAGTGGCCCAAATGCTGGATGCGGAGAAGTTTAAAAAAGAAGTGTCGTATGCGGGCGAATATGCGGTTGTGCGGGATGCGAAGTTCTCGCCCGAGGATCTGCTGGTGAAGGCGGCGCCTGACGAGATTTCCCAGAGGCTGGCGGCATTGAGCCAGAAGGGACTGGAGACGGCGACTCGGAACAAGTTTCGCCGGGATATTCCGTATCAGCCGAACTTTACGGAGCTGAACGATATCCAGACGGCG